>JAQBPC010000156.1 GCA_028287725.1 Chloroflexota bacterium
GATCGGAGCTGGCTCCCTGCACGAATCGGTTGACACGGTACGCATCCGGCCAGTCTGCCTCCACGGCAACTGCCGTGAATCCCTTCTCCGTAATCAAGCGCCTGGTAATTTCCGCCCGAGTTCGATAGAATTCAGCGGTGCCATGGGTAGCCTCCCCGAGTAACACGAAGTCGGCGTCTTCAATCAGGTCGAGCAATGGATCGTAATCGCGTATTTCGCCACGAAGCGGCACTGCATGCCCGCGAAGTATGTCAACCTGGGCAGGAGGCACGGTAGTGTTCATGCTGGTGTTCTCCGGTAATGACTGCCTGACTTGCCTTAGCCTGTCCCCGCCTGAGCTCGTTCGCGAGCAGTGCGCGCCAACAAATCTCGTACCTCTTCGTCCGTGACCTGCGAAAAATCCTCGTACCAATAGCCGACGGCCATAAACGGCTCCGGGGTTACGGCGCAAATCACCTCGTCGGCCTCGTTGCGAAGCTCTGCGCAGGTGTCCGGCGCCGCCACAGGCACCGCGATCACAAGTCGTGAAGGCTCCTGTGACCGCAATGCTCGAGCCGCCGCGCGCATGGTCGCACCGGTTGCCAGGCCATCGTCGACCAGAATTACGATACGGCCTTTAACCACGGGCGGAGGCCGGCCGTCGCGATACGCTAACTCGCGCCGAAGCAGCTCGGCACGCTCAGCCATCGCTACATTGGCAATAGTGTCGGTTTGCAGGTGCAGCGCCTCAATGAGTTCCTGATTCAGTACGATGACGTCGCCGCTGGCGATCGCCCCCATCGCCAGTTCTTCGTGGCCTGGCACACCAAGCTTTCTGACGAGAAACACATCAAGCGGCGCGCCGAGCGCGTGAGCTACCTCGCTGGCGACGGGCACACCGCCCCGTGGCAAGGCAAGCACAATCACATTTGGCTGGTGGGCATAATGAGACAGCAGGGTGGCCAGATACCTACCAGCTGCTTCTCGGTTGGCGTACGGCACAACCGGGCCACTGCGATTCGCATCAGGCATGATCAGTGCTCGAGCTGCTCTTGATCCTCCGGAACATAGCCGATTTGGCTTTCCTCATCGAGAGTCTCTTGGTTGGGGAACTCTTCCCGCTTACCACTGGCCTGCCTCGCTCCACCGCCCTTTGACGTAGTCTTTTCCGAAGAGCCACTAGTACCTTCGGTGTCTGACGGTGCGAGATTCAGCTCAGAATCCCCATGATCCTCATAGCCCGCAGGGCCGCGTTCGCCCTGGCCCCACTCTTTTTCACCCACGATTGGCGCGTCGGAGTCCGGCCAGGGTCCCGAGGCCGGATACACGCCGGAGCCACCCACTTCCTCGCGACGGCCCGCGCCGCCTCCAGGATGCCCACTCTCACGTACGTCGTCTGCAGAAGCGTTCTGCCTTGGATCTTGCTGTTCCATTTGTCCGCATCCTCACAAAGCTCGTTGAATTCGGCTCTGGTAGTTTGCCGCTAGACTAAGCCAGCGCCTGGTGGTCTCCCCAGGCACGCTGCCGGCATTGTGTCGATGTCCTAAGTACCGCGCCCTCCAATTCCAAACTGCACACCAGGGCTTGGCTATTCATCTCTAGCCGCTACCACCTGCATCTTAGTCTGGTCCGCAGGCACTTTGATAACAACAGCCAAAGAGGGGAGACCATGGACAATTATTGATTACTACTATTCCTTGATCACTCGGTCACTGGGCATAGCGATACATTTCTACGATACCATCGGAGCAGTTATTTGGCTATTTGCCCAGGCTGGACGCTCACCGCAAGCCGGCAGTAGTAACGAGTCGAGAATGGCAACGCGACAGCCGTTCAAACGTTCGCCAGAATACAGTTGCGTTACGCCGGCGGCACCGTAACATGCACCGCAATTCTTGGCTACCATATCCTCTGTAAGAGTCTAAGGAGTGGATCAATGACAGCTCAACCTACAAGCCCAGTACGAGCCGAAGTCCGTCAGGATGGTAGTTTCGTCCGGCAACCAAATGCATTTCGGAATCGGATCACAAGCGACGGCTCAAGCGGCTATCTGGCAGAGCCAGGGCGCTATCACCTTTACGTGTCGCTGGCGTGCCCTTGGGCACATCGATCAATAATCGCCCGCAGGTTCAAAAAGTTGGAGGATGTGATCGGGCTCACGGTCGTGGATCCCATTCGCGACGAACGCGGCTGGGCGTTTCGCGACGGTCCTGGCCACACAGTCGACACCGTAAATGGGTTTAACTTTTTGAGCGAAGCGTATCTTGCGACCGATCCTACATACACCGGTCGCTTTACGGTACCGGCCTTGTGGGACCGGCGTACGCACTCTATTGTCACCAACGACTTCCATGTACTCTCGACTATGCTTGAAACGGAGTTTGAAGCATATGCCGATCGCAGTGTCGATCTCTATCCTATCCCGCTTCGCGAGGAAATCGATGCCGTCAACGAAGCTGTCTTCGAGGACATCAATAACGGCGTCTACAAAGCTGGGTTTGCCGTCACGCAGGAAGCGTATGAAGCAGCCGTCCAGACCCTGTTCGACAGGCTGGATTGGCTGGAAGAGCGTTTAAGCAGCCAGCGATTTCTGGTAGGGCATCAGTTGACGGACGCCGATATTCGCCTGTGGGTGACGCTGGTTCGCTTCGATGCGGTGTACTACGGACACTTCAAGTGCAACCTCAACCGCATTGTCGACTACCCAAACCTCTGGGGATATGCACGGGACCTCTACCAGCGTCCTGGATTCGGTGACACCGTGAACTTCGACCATATTAAGCGCCATTACTACATGACGCATGCCAATATCAACCCAACACGCATTGTGCCCTTAGGGCCGCGGGTAGACTGGCTCGCACCGCACGATAGGATTAAACTTTCCTAGTTTTTAACTGCATGCCGCGTCACCGGCCGGAGTAATCGGCAGGACATAACGTCCTGCCCATTGCCCACAGGTAGCTACATTTCGCCATCGCAATCATGAAGGCCAAGAATGGTTAGCGGTGTATTCTGCGTTGCACCCACATCGGGAAGAGGCGCGTCATAATTCGCATCGGCTTGGGGTTCGGCGCCAGCTGAGGCTCGGCGATCGGCTCAACGACCGTGACCGTACGCTCCTTGCTGTGTGGTAAATGCAGATAGATACGTTCGGCGATGGCCAGGATAACTGCAAGAATCGGCACGCTAAAAAACGCGCCAAGAATTCCGCCCAACTTGCCGCCAATGAGTAACCCGCCGAACGTCCAGAGCGCATTGATACCAACAGCCTCGCTCATCACGCGCGGGCCCATGTAGTTGGCCATGAATAGCTGGATAGCCCACACGATGATCACAAGTGCGAGGGTCCGCGACAAGTCCTGGAGCGCGAACGCACCAATGAGTATTGGAGGCACCATCGAGAGCGTGGTGCCAATGACCGGAACAATCATGATCAGTCCAGCCAGAATTGCTGCCACCACGGCCAGGCCTTGAAGAATGGTATTGTGGCCGCCAATGTTTGCGAAGGCCTCCAGGACCACGAATATTGCGATGCTGTAAATCGTCGACAGCACTATTTGCCCGCGGATGAACCCGCCGAAAGCATGATTTATGACCTTGATCACTGCTTCAACATCCGGGTAGAGCGAGCGCGGTAGGTACGTCATACCGCCACGAACGAATTGCCTTCCCAGCGTGGTCATGAAGAAGGACAGTACAAAAATAATCAACCATTGGACTAGCGTGCTCAGCGTGGTGTTGACGACGTTGAGCGTTTGGGAGGCGACAGCAGTGGTAAGTGTCTGAGAGGTGCTCGACACGTTCCCGGAGAGCGATCGCAGCTGACCTGTAATCTGCGTACTGAGACTATTTGCGGCACTTATGAGGCCCGGTTTCCAGGAATTGGGCGCGTGAGTCTGAATATAACTGTCTACGTTGGCAGTTAGGTGCGGTAATTTATCCTCCCCAACGTCGATGAGCCACGTGGCAAACGCACGTAACTGCGTTAACAAATAGGGCATGGTCAGCACAAGCAAGGCGATAATGACGACAAGGATGCCAAGGTAGACTATGGCGGCTGCATAGCCACGCTTCAGACCGCGGGCGCTAAGCCAATCCACAATGGGAGACAACAGAAACTGCAGAATCCACGCAGTGAAGTAGATTCTGACCACATCGCCGAAACTGGCGAAAAGCCGATAGAGTTGCTCGACCAGTATTGTCCCGGCAAGCAGCGTAAGAATGACAAGGAATGCCAGGACCCATCGGTGGATGGTCGCATTGTTGTTCGTGGCTCGTAGTTCATCCATCTGTCGGCACTCACGCACTCCTTGTGACGGAAGCCTCGGCCTGCAGATCGGCAACTCAACTGTCGTATATGGTACCCATGGTAGCGGAAAGACACGCCCTGCAAAACTGGCGCGTCACCCTGATGACTTTAGACTCTAGGAAATAACCATCGTACCGGAATCGTTGTCATTGTCTTGGCGTTATGTGAAGCCGAAGGCGGCATCGAATTCGCAATGGCACAGACCAATTTCAAACTCAGACATGCGGCTAGCGAGCGGCAGGCATGTCGATCCCAAGCTCATTAAATATCTGATGTGCCGCATTCCGGCCTGGAATGCCGCTCACGGCGCCACCGCGTAGCGCCGAGGAGCCGCAACGATAGACACGATCGAATCCTGTATCGACGCCATATGTGCCTACCTGGGCAGGCTCATCGGCAAAAAACCACGACAGTGTCGAGTGAAAAATATTCCCGCGATCGAGTGCCACGTCGTTCTCAAGGTCCTGCGGGCACTTAATCTCTATACATTGCTTTCCCTCGGAGTCCAGGGCGATGCAGTCTTCGATTGGCTCGTCCAGCAAGCGGTTCAAGCCGCGAAGATATCCCTGCAACATCGCGGACTTCTTCTCTTCCTTCTCCGTCTCAAAGAGGCGGTACGGCACGTCGAGCCCGAAGAGCGTGAGCGTCTGGTAGTCCTGCTTCCGCAGATCGTCGCCCAGGATTGAATCATCCGTGAGCGTGTGGCAGTAGACCTCGGCAGGTGGTACGTGGGGCAGGGAACCGGAGGAGGCCTGGCGGAAACTCGCCTCCATCTGGCTGTACGATTCATCTATGTGCAGCGTGCCCGCGAATGCATCCCGAGGATCAATTCCGGCCGCTTTCAGGCGAGGAAGCCGCCGAAGCAACATATTCACCTTGCAGACTGAGCCTTCATCCGTGGGCGAATTGGCTAGGGTCGTGCCGAGCAGCCTGGAGAATACCTGCGGACCGGCGCTCACAAGTACCCGGGTCGCGGAAACCTCCATCCGCTGGCCATTGTGGTTGAACACAATTGAATGATGCGGGTTTCCAGTTGAGATTGCCTCGACTGATGCGCCAGTGACAAGTTGCGCGCCGCCACGGCGCGCGCTGGAGGCAAGCTCGTCGACCAGCGTTCCCATGCCGCCGACCGGGACAAGCCATTCTCCAGTGCCGTTCCCGATCACGTGCATGATAAAGCAGCGGTTCTGTATCAGCGTCTCGTCGTGCGCATGAGTGAATATCCCGATTTTTCCGTCTGTGAATACCATTCCACGCAGCACGTCATGCTGGATGAGCTGTTCGATCGTTTCGCCAACCGGTCGCTCGACAAACGCCTCCCAGGCATCACGTTCTGTCGGCGTCCCGAGCAAGGCCTTCCAGTCCTCACGCGAGCGTAAAGGCTCAAGCACGGTGGGCCAGACCATCGATGCAAGTGCTTGTTCCAGCTCGAGCAACCGATGATAGCCTCGCCAATCGGCATCGCCGGTGAGGGCATGAAACGAGGTATACGAAGCGTCCGCATCCACATTGGAGAGGAGCAACGCCCCGGCAACGCCATCCCGGGTGTATGGTGTACACGACGCGATTTTCCGGCGCCGCGTCGAAAAACGCAGGCCCAGCTCCTTGATAATCGTCGGCGAGAGCAGGCTCACGAGATACGAATATCGCGAAAGGCGTGCGTCCATGCCTGGGAACACTTTTTGGGAAACAGTCGCACCGCCCAACTCATGACCGCTTTCGAGTAGAAGTACACGCAGGCCCGCATGCGCCAGGTAGCTCGCGGAAACCAGCCCGTTGTGCCCTCCACCGACGACAACAGCGTCGTAGTGGGTCTTAATCGCCATTACTACTCTCCCAACGTCGACAGACCTGCAGCTGATTAGCAGGCCAGAGCGAGAGTGGCTCGCCCTGCCAGGCAACGCCCGCACGCTCGCGAAGTCCAGCGACCTACGGAGCGCAAATCCTGCAGATGGTAACGTACGCGCTAGGTGCGCGGTCTGTATAGAGAATGGTGAGTACTACCGGAGCCGGCAATCGGGAGATGGTGGCACAGACGTGCTGAGGGACGTAATGCACTATCAACGCGCCAGGGGCGACGTGCTTACTTCTGTTTACCAGGCTGGGCAGGCTCGTGTGGAGGTACCACCAGGACGGGGCAACGGGCGAGATGCAGAACCCGATCCGAAACACTGCCTAACAAGACTGATCGCGTGCTGCCCAAGCCACGACTACCCATGACGATCAAATCGGCGCCAAGCTCTGATGCGGTGCGAATAATCTCATCGGCAGGCGACCCAGACCTGACCACCGCATCCGTCTGCTTTGCCAATGCCTGCACCTCCGCCGCGAGACGTTCTGCAGCGTGCCGAGCAGCGATCTCGGTCGACTGTTCGAACGCTTCCCACGACTCCGGTGGAATAGGGTACGCGCCAAGAATCTCGGCTTCTGCAAAGAACGGGCTATTTCGCATCCGACGGAACACGGCTAACACCGTGATGCGGTCTAACGAACCAGGCGCAACGATGGCGCCCAAGAATCGTGCGGCGGACCGCGACTGCTCGGACCCATCCGTGGCGATTACTACGTGAGTTACGTGATTAGGGACTATTGTCTGGAATCCCCATGCTACACAGCCTGACCGCCAAAGCTTCGATCATTACGCAGAAAACGGCGCGACTTGCTCGCAAAAGAGAATCTGATCGACGACTTCGCGCATGTTGCTGCCTACCACGTCGGGACGTGGGACGAGCGGATCTAGCACCTGTCCCGGCCGCCCAACAAACGCCGCGGCGCACCCTGCACGAAGCGCCCCAGTGACATCCCAGGCATGCGCGGCGACCAGGCGAACCATACTTGGTTCCACTGCCAGGCGGTCGGCCGCCATATGGTAGGGCTCGGGTGCCGGCTTTAGACGGCGGACAGTGTCCGCCGAGAGGATTTGCTCAAAGTATGCGGTAAGCCCGGCGTTCCGCAACTGCTCCTCGGCGACTTCAAGGGTTGAGTTGGTGAGTGCGGCAAGGCGAATCCCAGCATCTCGGAGGCGTTGCAAACCGGCATGAACGTCAGCATGCGGTGGCAGCCGTCGCATACCAGCAAGTATTGCTTGGCGGTCGGCCTCACGAAGTTCGATCCCCTGCCGGGCCGCAATCATGTCTAAGGCCGAGGCGCCGATCCTGCCGAATGTTGAGTACGAGCCGGTGATTGTTGAGACCATAGCCGATTGCAGGAGCTGAGTAAACCACGCCTGGCGAAGCGCAGGAGTACCAAAGACACGCGTGAATTCCAGGTCTAGCCCACCGAGATCGAGAAGAGTCTCGTTTACGTCGAAGACACATACACGTGCCATGTCTCCCCCACTTCAACTGATGGCCTCGAAGCCTGGGCAGTCCTCATTTCATGGACAAAAACATACGACGCCATCAACCTGGTGACGCGCCGCACTGAGTATCGCAACAAAAAAGCGACAGCCGCCCACCGTTTATGGTAGACGACTGTCGCCTTCTTCGACCTGAGGCCGAGAAGTGCTATTTGGTGGAGATGGATGCCTTGCCGCCTGTGGTCACCTTAAAGGTGTCCCACATGCCGGCCGAAACGTGGCCAGGTACGGCGCAGACAATCGCGTACGTTCCAGCCTTGCCGGCGACAAACTTAACGGTTTGCTTGGGTCCCTTTGCAATACCGACCGAAGCATTCGGCGATTCCGAACCGGCGAATGCCGGCTTGAAGCCTGACGCCATCGTCCTGCTGGCATAGCTGCTGAAAGCAACGCTATGCGGCAGTGCCCCGTTGTTGGAAAACGTCACGACGACTTTGGTGCCCGAAGGGACGCTGACAACCATCTTGCCCTTGGAGCTGCCGTTGAAATTGAAGCCGGCAGCATCGCTCGAGTACCCAGCGATAATTGTCAGGTTTGCCGTGTGCGTCTTGGCGTTATACGTCAGCCAGGTCGGTGCTTGGGCACCATGATTTACCTGCTTCGCCTCAACCGTGCCAAAGCCGACCAACGGTAGGGCAAGCAACGTGGCGCTCATCAAAGCGCCGCCAAGGGTCCGGCGAGCAATACGTGTTGCGTTCATAATTAGGCTCTCATGGCGCACCGACGCGACACGAGAACGCGTGCTCCTCTCATGATCAAGAAACTATAAATTCAGGCAAGTAACCCGAACCTGGCTGAAGATTCTTCGGGTGCGCTAGGGCCCCGGGGGTGCTAAGAGAGATTTGGCAAGCAAGTCCGCGGTACCGGCTAAAACCAAATATCAGCTCTTAAGAGCCCTATCTAAAGGTATTCGAATCAGCAATAGATGTCCAACTCGAAACGTATTTGGACTCGATTGCCGTCGTTATGCAGCATTACGCACATCTTCCTGCGTCGATTTGCTGTCGCCTTCCTTGCCTCAGCGAGCATCAGAATCTCGCAGCCGTTTCCAATTATATGGCAATGTTCATGACACGGAGATGACGAGGCGTCCGTAGGAAGCACGGGTGAATCCTAGCCTTTTCGCATTGGATTTGACGTCGAAACGCGTGCCCTTACGAGCCCGGTTGACACCCGAAAGAGCCAGGGATACGCTAGCAGGAGCCAAATTCGGCGCATGCCGTAGCCGGCGGCAGGCCGATCCGTGAGCCAGGAGGGGTCCGAGCTCACCAATAACTGTCGTACTCTCACCAACGGTGGCGTATCAATGCTCCGGACAGAGGATACGACGCATAGCGGCATCTTTCAGTCTGGAGGTTTCAGCAGGCAAGAGTTTCTGTCATACAGCTCCCGAAGCCTGGCCTTATTGCGATGTTCCTTAATTCGTTCTGCTTCCAGGAGCAGAACAAAAAGGTGATGAAATGGCACTCTGGACCTCCAAGGCAAACAGGTTAGTTCGCGCACCGTCCTTAAGGGTTCTCACCAGCATTCTGCTACTCAGTGGCCTCGCGCTTTCGGCTCCCAGATCCTCCCTTGCGCGGAATTCCGCCGGCTTCGTCGACTCTGGCACCGTGACATTTGCCACTGGCGGCGGCGTCGCGGATATTGACCCCGCCTCGATTGTTACGGCTGCCGCAAACGTCGCGGTCACCGCCAACATCGATGAAGGTCTCGTCATGTATGACGGCTCGAACGTCGATAAGTTCGTTCCCCTGCTCGCGTCCTCATGGCAGTCAAACGCCGATAAGTCGGTTTGGACATTCCAACTGCGGCACGGCGTCAAGTTTCACACCGGTCGCTGTTGCATGACGGCCGACGACGTCCAGTACAGCATTGCACGAACGATACAGGCCGGTCTTGCCGGCGCCTATATCTTTGGCCGCTACATGACCGATCCCATGAAGCAGATAAAGGTGATTGACCCGTACACGGTTCAGTTCAATCTGGGACGACCGCAATACACCTTTATCAATGCCATTGCCTCGAAGAATGCCGGCCTGATCTTGGATTCAAAGGAAGTCAAGAAGCACGCCACCAAGAGTGATCCCTGGGCACATAACTGGGTAACGGACCATGACGCCGGTACTGGCCCTTATGTGCTGCAGAGCTGGCAGCACAACGTGCAGGAGACCTTGGTACGCTATCCCGACTATTGGAGAGGCTGGAGCGGCAAGCATTTCAGCAAGGTCTTTATGCAGGAGATCCCAGAGACCGCCACGCGCCGTGAGTTACTTGAGCGAGGCAAAGCCGACCTCACCTTTGCGCTGACACCGCAGGATGACGTCGCCTTGAAATCGAATTCGTCGGTGAGGGTCACCGCGCCATATGGCACGGAAATAGACTACATCGCGTTGAATCAGTCTGGTCCGTTGGGCAGTCCGCTTGCCAGGCAGGCGCTCTCCTACGCATTCAACTACGATGCGTTTCTGGCTGCCGCTTATCATGGGTACGCGAGGCGTGGTTACGGACCACTTGCGAGCATTCTCAGCGGCTACGATCCGAACATGTTCCACTATCATACGGACCTCGCCAAGGCCAAAGCGCTGCTGCAACAAGCCGGTATTAAGCAGGGCACAACGCTGAGCTACATGTACGTAACGGGCTATCCAGCTGAGCGCACCGCGGGGTTGATATTGCAAGCACAGCTGGCCCAGATCGGGATTACCCTTCAAATGCAAGGGGTCACGCAGGCCACGCAGGGCAGCGTCTACTTCGGCAATTCGCCGGCAAGTAAGCGACCGAATCTTATGAACTACGCCTGGTGGCCCGATTACAATGACGCATGGGACGAGTGCATCGTAATGGTCGCCTCGGCATCCGCCGGCGCTAACGGCGCAAACATGGGCTACTACCACAACAAGCAAGTCGATGCGCTACTTGCCGACATGAAAACCGCCAGCCCCGACAAAATACGGAGCGACGCCCGAACATTACAGGACATTACCAGCCGCGTCGACCCACCGGCGATCTGGATCGCCGAGCCCGCTCAGGTAACAGTTCTGGCTCACAATCTTCAGGGTTACGTGTTCAACCCGCTCGACGTACAAATCTATAGCTTCTATCCGATGTATCGTTCCTAAATCTGCAATCGATGGGGCGTGGAAGTCGGCCGAGAAGGGCCGCCTTCCACGCTCCGGCCACCTGACTGGAGCTAAGCGTCGCGGCCCCAGACCCGCGGCCTGGCGCACTCCCGTAGATAAGACTCGTGTGTTTGCGCAAAAAAAGAGCTGTGTACCATGTCCGGTAGTGGTTGAGTGGTGACAAAGTCTGTAGCGAGCAGCACTCCACATTCGCGAGAGGTGAGATGAAGGCTTCCGGCGCCATCCGATCAATAGTCCTGGAAGGTTCGCCGCGTGAGCGCGGTCGAACGCACGGCGAAACATTACGACCTGTCATCACACAAGGTGTGCAGCGTTGGAAGGAAAGCATTAGTGCGGCGACGGGCCTCAGGCCGGCTGAGTATATCGAACAGTTCGTTGAGTCGACCAACTTTATGCCGGCCATTGAGCGATGGGCACTGCATTTACTCGAGGAAGTGCGCGGTATAGCCGAGGGCGCCGCGCTCTCATTCCGCGATGGGTACGCCTACCAACTTATGGACGAAGAGTGGTCGTTCCGTACCGATGCGCGCCGCGCGAGCTTCAATGAGCCACTTGAGCATTGCAGCATGGTCGGATGTTTCAGCGAAGGTTCGGGGCCAACGCTTCTCGCGCAAAATATGGACCTTCCAGGGTATTACGACGGTACACAGACGCTGCTGCACATCAAACACCAGGACCAGGAATTGGAGTCTTTGGTCTTTTCCGCGGCAGGGCTGTTGGGTACGACGGGCCTCAACAACCTGGGGATTGGTGTTTGCGTCAATACGCTGGCGCAGCTACGTCACACTTCCGGCGGCCTTCCGGTCGCCTACATTGTCAGGCGGTTGCTCGAATCGCGATCCCTCGAGGAGGCCACCACCTTTGTTCAGGGCGTAACGCATGCGTCGGGCCAGAATTATGCGATAGGCGATATGCATTCGATCGTGGACTTTGAGTGTTCCGCCAACAAAGCGGTTCAATTCACTACCGGCCCAACGCGGATCTATCACACCAATCACCCGCTCGCCAACGATGACCAAATTGGACGGAATGAGAGACCGACTGCCTCCGTGGCAAGTGGGGGCTCGGAGACCCAGCCTCAGGCGGACGCGTCGCCGTTGTCTAACTCAGAGCAGCGGTATGCATTCCTGGCCTGCATACTGGGCGAAGGGTCGTCCCCGATCACGGTTGATGCGGTGAAGTCGATACTGCGAACCACCGACGTCCCGATCTCCGTGGCGCGCAAAGGGAACGACGGCGGCATGACCCTCGGATCGCTGATCATGGAGCTATCGATACCACCGGTGCTCCACGTCGCGGCCGGCCCTCCGGCGGAGACCGACTATACACGATGGACCTTTCAGGCAATCGCGCAGCCTGTTGGACGTTAGTTCGGCGGACTGCCAGGGCTCGGGGTCAGCGGTTGAGTTAACGAGCCATCACCACTGCATCGTAGCGGCCGGTTGGCTTGCAGGTATATTTGCCCCGGCACCGCATTGTTCCCCATTTTCAATGCCGTCATCGTGCGAATGCAAGCCAACCGGCCGTTACAAGCCCGCTAAGCCCATGAGCCGCCGGCAACTCGGGTCAGGTAGCCCAAACCTTACGCATCTCCGTCGCTAGGCGCCCGGCGTCGGAGTGGCTCCCGCGCTCGTGCTGCTTGGGGGCGTGAAATAGGTGCTCGGCGCGCATGCACCTACCGACCGCACTTTCAGGAAATATTTGACGCCTGGAGATACCGTTGTGCCCCATTGGCCCTGGTTCGTCCGGGCACTAATATCGGTATGCGCAGCGCCACCCTGGTAGTGATAAAGTTGTACGTCATAGGCGGTGGCGTGATGGGCGCCAGTCCACGACCAGGTGAGCTTATGTCCCTGACCAGCGGTGACCGTCATGTTCGTCGGATTGGTCGTGATTGGCGGTACCGAGCCCACGCTCCCTGGCGTGAAGTAGCCCGACGGCGTGCCCGCGTTGTTGCGGCTGCGGACTTTGAGCGCCGCCCTTGTTCCCGGATCCGCAGGCAGCGTATATGCGCTTGTCGTGGTGTTGGCGCTCTTTATCGTGGCGCCACTGGTCGGATCGTAAACAACCACGTCATAGGAGGTAGCTCCTTTGGCCCCCGACCAGGTCCAGTGGATCTGCTGAACTGAACAACTGCCGGATGTCACGTTCAACTTCGTGGGATTTGAGGGAAGCGATGCGCTTGTAGTGGCCGTGTCGGTGGCTACATTCTGTCCGGTAGACGTCGTCGCGGTCGCGACAACAGCGACTTGCCCGCCCGCCGGAGTCGCGGTTGCAAGTATCGTTATTGCAGAAGGCGTTACAGTTGGGCTCGCGGACCCCGTGCTAGAGGAATTTTTCCAGGCGGCAATACCAAGGATAATTGCCACGATAATGACCAATGCGACTGCTACCCACCATGATTGTTGTCGCCAAACCGGCGGATTCGGTGGAGGTGGAGTCGGAGGTGGCACGTTCACGTTTACACTGTCCATTGCCATGCGAACTCCCTCGCTTCGTGTTACGTGGCCTGCGAGCATTAGCTTGTCCAATGCTTGGGCCCGGGTCAACCGTAGGTCCGCGAAGTACCGTGTACGAGCACATCAGCAGCTCTAGACACCATGATTCGCCGGTCACCGAGTCTGCCTGACCGCTCTTTTCGTAGCATGGCGCTGTTTCCAGGAGGATGTATCAACCGGAAGGCGGACTCAGCATGAATAGAGATCTAGTACAGTCGGCAGCGATTCCGGCTCGAGCTTTCCAGGCGAGCAGCAATTGATGATCGCGGGAACCGTGGCGTTCGAAGGCGGTGGGCGTTCCGATCGCTCGCGTCTCTCAATGGGACTGAGGGAGGTTAACCACTTGCCAACGATGTTTTAGCGATCGGGCACGGCAAAGCAACCAGTAGCCGGCGACGAGCGTCGTCAACCGATCTGAAGATCCGGTGACAGCACTTCATTGACTAGCAGGCCGGTGTGGCGGACGTGGAACGAGGAAGGGGTTGGGAGGTTGGGTACCTAACAATTGCCCTCGTCTTTGCAGACGATCAGCGGCTGGATTTGTGACAAGCCTTTTTATACGTCGGGGCCCTACTTCACCACGAGTCCCTTTGTCTCAAGCCGCTCGAGCAGGATGATCACATCGGCCATGACGTCTATCCCGCCAAAGTGCTGGGACAATATTGCGGAAATTTCGGCGACGTTACGCTTCCCATCACACTCGGCAAGAATTGCGCCAGCGCTGCCATTGAGTACCAGCACTCCCTCAGGATAGAGCAACACATCGGTATCTCGGGCAGCATCATGGCGTAGTCGCGTGCGCGCGGCTAGACTCGGAACATCTTCAGGCCCGAACGACATTATTCTCCCGTACCTTCGGATCCTGAGCCGGCACTCTCCGGCGCAGATAGTCCGATCTATAGCTCCAATTCCAAGCCGTCGTAAGCGACCTCCCATCCGCGCGAGGCGGCGAGGCGCTGTTCCGGGCCACCTTCGACAAGCAGTGGATTCGTGTTGTTGATGTGAATCAGAATATGGCGGCCATGAGGGAGCCGAAGTTGGTCAAGCGTTCCGCCCGGTTCTGCAAGCGGCATATGCATCATGGACTTGCCGGTGCGTCCCGGAACGCCGAGAACCGTGATATCGTCATCGGTCCAGAGCGTCGCGTCGAACAGCACACAGTCCGCCGTGCTGAGAAGCTCGGTCAGTTGGTCGGTCAAGGCGCCGCAAGATGGCACAAATGCCACGGTCGCACCACTTAGCGCGTCGGTGATAAGCAGGCCAACAGTGTCACCTAACTGGCCCTGGTCGCGGTGGCCGGCATATGGTGGCGGGCCTCCGGCCACGGGGAACGCGCGGCAGCGCAGACCAAGCGGAGCACCGGTGCGGTCGGCAAGTGAACAATCCATGTCGAGCGTGAGGCTCTCCCACGCCACGCCACCGTAGTTCGCAAGCGCCGGAAGAACACGGAGCCCGTCGTGTAACGCGCTGCGAACACGCTCAGTGCCGTACACACGCAGGGATTTATCTTCGCGTAGCAGCAGAAGTCCAAGGATCTGGTCGAGATCCGCGCCAGTCAACGCTATTGCGCCGATACTCGTACCGCGTACGCCATCGTGTGGGAGCAGTTCTGGAAAGGCCTCGATCTGATGGTGAATATCGGGGCTAGCGTTACAGATCAGCCATCGATCCCCATCGGCACTCACGGCAATCGAGGTGTGCGTACGGGGACGAACCTCAGAAGGCGCCGTGCGCACGCGCTCGCAATACGCGCAGCGGCAATTCCACTGTGGCACCCCGCCTCCGGCACCTGAGCCCAGCACACGAATTCGCATCAATTCCTCAGATTTTATGACAACAAAATACGCCAAACACACTTTGACTCTCGACTGTGTGCATGGCGTACATTGTCGATACCTCAGGCCTCAGGGTGACTTGCCGGAGCAGGCCACCGCCACGCGCAACCGTCTACTTGGAGTAAACGTACGCAGTGACCTCGGCGCTCGCCGCGATCTCTTGAAAATCAGGTGTTACCCAAGCCATTGTAAGTACCTCCGGCCAAGCATGTCGCGACCAGTTACTTCTGGTCGACTGATGTCAGTGTAGCACCCACGATTCAATAGTCAATTTGTTTAGGATTCGGAAACTATCGCGCAATGGACGTTAACTTGTCCGGCGGCGCACCGGGTAAATGGGTCTCACAGGAACTCGGCTAGTGGCATCGAGCGATGTGCGCGGGACGGAAGCAGGAAGTTCTGGCGATGCGTGGTTACAAGGAACTTCGCCAACCCAATGTTCTCGTCCGGCAGCTGATAACGCTGCTGCAGGTCGACACCATCCATCTTGAGTCGCATGTCCTCATACTGCTGCGAGGATGGCCCGAAGCCGACAAAGTGCAACCCTGCACGCGGGGTCGGCGAAATTTCATCGCCGGTCGAATAGGAGAATGGGTTCTCGACCGTGCTGAAGTCCTCGCGTAAGAAATAGACGGTGCCGGCCTGGAGCCGTTCGCCATGCTTCGACAGCACACTCTGCAGCAGCCTGCCTTTGTCGTGCAGCTGCACACCGTGCCCAAGCACCCCGTGATGCGCGGCATCGTGCTCGCGTAGCTGCTCGACCAGTTGCTCGAACGTAGCCATCCGATTCATTGATCGGTAGAACTCGGCGGGCACGGGAAGCGGCGCAGAGCCGTGAGTGAGCGACTTTGGATCGCCGGTACTGCGTGCGTGATACATGCGCTGCAGGCGTTCAACCGGTGTGCGGGCGTACCAGCTCTCGATATCAATCGCCGTGCGCGAGAGGTGCATCGCGGTGCCGTGGGCGAAATAGCTTGTAGGAGTCTGGTCCGTAAAGCCTGGAATTGTCTCGAAGCTTGGCGCGTTACTCAGGGCAACCGTATCTATGCCCGTGGAAGTGAAGCCCATAAACAGCATTGACCCCGCTGGAATGTGCTCGGCGCCCGGGATGCCGAGTCGCTCGCCCATGAGCTTCGGCATATTGTGGCCGACAAACCCGCGCCGTATGGTGGTAACCGTAAGCAGGTCACCGACATACACCGCGGCGGCGGGAATGCCATTAAGCGATTGCTCTCCGGGCTGAAATAGCACCTCGAGCACGTTTTCAATGTGGTCCCGGTAGTCGCTCAGGAAGTGGAATGCGAGGTCGTTGCGCTCCAGCACCAGATCTCCGGGGTCTTTAGGGAATTGGATGGAGTCGATGACCGCCCATTGACCCTCCGATCCCGGCATCGCCGATCGGGGCATGTACTCATCGGTCAGCTCCGCAGGTAGCCGTTCGCGAAAGTACGGCAGGCCGTAGGCTACCTGAATGAAGAGTCCGTTCGGCATCAACGGGTAAATCTGTTCGACCCGTGCGAGCGCCGTCGCCAGACGCTCCTGCGCCAGGCGCAGGGTCACCCTGTCATCCGCTGGAAACGCCAGCCGTGCCGTGACGACTGTGTGCCAGAGTGGTGGCACCAAGACTGGTACGCCTCCCTGGTGATACTCGGCGGTAAGGCCCGGTAATTCGTATTGGGTCCGGGGCGTCTCCACCTCGTATCGCCGTGTATAGTCCACGGCATCCGCCCAACTGGAGGGGTGCACCATCTTCATACTCCTGCTCGATCGCTTGGAACCCTGCGTGCTCGTTCGGCCCAGCCTGCCGGACACAGCGCGCAAGCTGGGCGGAACTGGCCATGAATTGCCACCACGTTGCACGCTAATGCGGTTGCCCGCGTGCTGCCGGCACACAGCATGTTCGGCCGGTACCGAATCGCACGCCTACGGTATATGGCGGTACTTGCCCAACGTTGTAGTGTACAGGACACCGCGGGGCCGTCGATGCGGCGCGCCACAGAGGCTTGGTCACGTGCCGCTTCATCATCATCTGACGATGGTCCTCTTTTGCAGCCACCAATCCGGAGGCTCAGTAATCCGACGTCAAGTCGCAAGCTCCGCAAGAAGGCCGACTAATTGATTCCCAGGTATGGCGAATGCAACTCCAGACACGCAAAAGACCCCTCGGTCCTTCCTCCAATCTGGAAGCACCGAGGGGTCTAATCTCGGCTCAGCCCGCAAGTGCGGGCTGAGCGGTGTAGCCACGACCTAGCTACTCAGGGGAAGATGCGTTGAACCTATTTCGTGACGTCGATTCGCGGCATGGTGGCCGTTGCCGACACGGTGTATTTGACCCACATACCGGCCTGAAGGTGACCTGGCACCAAGCACACCATATCAAATGCTCCGGTAGAGACCGCGTTGTAGCTGACGTATTGTTCCTTTCCAGGACCAATACCCGCTGTGGCGAGCGGCGTCTCTACTGGCGCCCCACCGACCAACGCCAGCGCAGGCGGAAGCTTGGTACTGGTGGTCAGCGCGGCACTGTGCGGAAGAGCAGCTTTGTTGGTGAAGATCCAGCTTACTGTCCAGCCCACTGGGACAACAAAGTTTGCCTTGCCATTGTAATAACCATCAAAGTTGAAGCCGTTATTGTCCGATGTAGCGGCGGCGACGACCTTGAACGTGACACCATGATGCTTGGTATCGACGTATGTCCAGGGGTTGATTTGCGTCAGCCCCTTGGTGGTTAGTTTCGCCGTGACACCACCGCTAAAGGTGTTGCCGCCCAAGTTCGGGAACTTAGACTTCGTCACGGGTGCGCCATTGAGCTTAAATACCGCCAGCGTACCGCCGACATTCGCGCCCGTAAGTATGGCGACCGCAGCACCACCAGTGGCAATTGCGATGTACTGTGTGCCGTTCACTGAGTAGGAGATAGGCGCGGCGCCAAATCCCAACCCAACGTTTGCCTTCCACAGAATCTTGCCGGTTGTCGCGTCGAAGGCGTAGAAGTTGCCGTTGTCCGAGCCACTGAATACCAGGTTGCCGGCCGTGGCCAGCGCCCCACCGATCATCGGCTTGGAAACGGGTGTCTTCCAGGCGATCGCTCCGGTCTTTGTATTGACAGCGGCCATCCAGCCCGACACGCCTCCGTGCGGCAGAGACAAACCGCCGAAATCACCCGCGCCCCGGTTGTGTGCATCGGTCTCACTTTGAGGCGCAAGCTTGAATAGTGCGCAGGTGTCAAGCCCCGGCTCGTACGCAAACTGAGTCAGCGGGCTGTAGGCAGGTGGTGAATATTCTATTCCACCAACGGCGCCAGGGCAGACAACCACGCCAGCCGCTGTTGGCTTGAGATGCGGCACAGTGTAATTGCCCAAGTATGGCGACTTTGCAAGGACCTTACCTGTCGCGGCGTCGTATACAAAGTACAGGCCAGACTTATTGCCATGGCCAACCGCGTGGACCGTTTTGCCATTGATCGTCACGTCGAAGATCATTGGCGGCTGGTGCGAATCGTAGTCCCAGGTGTCGTTACACACCTCGGTATGTGCCCAAATGAACTTGCCGGTCTTCGCGTCCAATGCCACCGTGGCATTGACCCACGGATTGCATCCGGGCCGCTGACTGTTATTCAAGTCCGGGCTGGGATTCCCAGTGCCGAAGTAGAGAATACCGGTCTTATTGTCGACCACCGATGGCATCCAGACATCGCCGCCACCATGCTGGCCAATTTTTGGCATCCAGCCTTGACCCGCGTCCGGAACCGTATAGAACCGCCACACCTGCTTGCCGGTATTGGCGTCATAGGCGGCGACGAAACCGCGCAGACCGGCGTCACTTTCCGCACTGCCCACGAAGAGCAGCCCGTTCCAGAAGGTGGCCGGGGAAGTCTCGGAGTAACCCATGTTCGGGTCGGCTACTTGCGACCGCCACAGTTTCTCACCTGTGGAGGCCTGCAACGCGATCAGCTGATTGTCGAACGTCAGCAAGTACACCTTGCCGTTCGCAACCTCGACGCCACGATTGGTTGGGACGCCACCGCCGCCGCCAGCAATCGCATGATAGAAGTCGACAACTGGTGTGTACTGCCAGAGCAGTTTGCCCGTAGCAGCATTGACCGCACGTACCTGGTCGGAATTCGTTGTAAAGTACATGACGCCATTGACTACCACCGGGTCAGTTTCCCAGGCAATGAGCTTATTGCCCTGTTGCGCAGTCCAGGCAAGACCGAGTTTGCCGACGTTTGTGGAATCAACTTGGGTTAGCGGGGAGTAGCGCGTATTATCGCTGGTATTGCCGAATTTTGGCCAATCAACATTTGCGCCGGCCGCGGTGGTCTTCGCGTTGGCGGCCTGTCGCAGACTGCTCGCGTTCGCGGCGCCCGCTAGTACGAGCGACAGCACCATCGCTCCTGCGGCGCCACGTTTGAGGATGGAACCCATGCGTTGTTCCTCCCGTGTCGTTAGCAATTAATCAGTTCAAGAGATCAAGAAATGCTAAAGAGTACCGGTCAATGCGGTTGCTGCCTGCGTCACCCCCTTGTCTATCTCACCGTCGCTTACGAAGGCCCACTGCCAGCCGCCACCATCCGTGGGTAGGCTCGGGCGCTGAAGGAGATTGTCAGTGGGAACTGATCTTGTGCCATTGGATGGCGAA
>JAQBPC010000159.1 GCA_028287725.1 Chloroflexota bacterium
AAGAGGCGGACGACATCTTGATTTTGGCTGGCGGGACTATACCGGAAGCGGATATCCCGCAGTTGAAGGCCGCGGGCATCGCGGAAGTATTTACGCCCGGCACGGATACGCGCGACGTGGTGACCTACATCCGTGAGCACACGCTCGCGGCAATCTAGTCAGTCGCTTTCCTATTCGTGCGGCGCACGAGATGCCCAGGATTGGACGAAGGTTGTGCGTACCCCTCAATAAAACAGCGCAGGAGGCTGGTTAGTGCTCAACGTGCAGGTCGCCGCGGCGTTGGAGGAGACTGCCAATCTACTCGAAATGACCGGCGAAAACGTCTTTCGCATTCGTGCCTACCAGCGCGCCGCCGAGGCAATCGCCGATTTGCGTGAACCCGTTGGGACGATCTTGGCTCGCGACCCAAAGGGCATACCCGGTGTTGGTAGTGGTATAGCCGATCACATTCGCGAGCTCCTCGCGACCGGAACGACGAAGCTTACAGTCGAGCTACATCAGCGCTTCCCACCGGAAGTAGTGGCTCTCTTGCAGGTCCCCGGTGTTGGTCCAAAACTGGCGGCACGGGTGTACGAGGAGCTTGGCGTTACCAATCTCGACATGCTGGAGGCGGCCGCCATCGATGGTCGGCTTGCTTCGCTCCCTCGGGTTGGAACAAAATCGGCCGCAAATGTTTTGAAGAATATTGAAGGCTTCAGGCGCCGAAGTGGTCGCACGCCGATCGGAATCGCGCGACCACTTGCCGAAAGCATCATTGCCGCGTTGCTTGAGGGCAGTAATGTGCAGCGACTTGCCGCGGCGGGCAGCCTCAGACGTTTTCAGGAGACTGTCGGCGACCTTGATTTTGTCGGTGTATCGGACGAGCCAAAGTCGGTCATGGATTTACTTGTTAGCTTGCCCCAGGTCGACCGGGTGCTTGGCCATGGCCTGACCAAGTCGAGCGTAATTTTGCTGGGTGGGCTGCAACTGGACCTTCGACTCGTGGAGCCACGTGATTTCGGGTCGCTGCTCCAGCACTTCACCGGGAGCGCGCAACACAATATCCAGTTGCGCGAGTACGCGGTAGCACGCGGACTCAAGGTAAGCGAATATGGGCTTGAGGACATGGCCACCTCAACAGTTCGCCACTTCGACGATGAGGAAGGCATCTATGCCGCGCTTGGGCTGCAGTTTATTCCACCTGAGCTGCGCCAGGGTCGTGACGAGATCCGCTTGGCGGTGCGAAACGGCCTGCCAAAGCTGATTGAGCTCTCGGACTTAAAGGGCGATCTCCATATGCACACGACGTGGAGCGATGGATCGGCGAGCATCGAGGCGATGGTGCAAGCCGCGATCGCCAAGGGCTACACATACATGGCGATTTCCGATCACTCTGCTGGATTGGGCGTGGCGCGCGGACTAACCGTGGAGCGTCTTCGCGCACAAGCACAGGAAATCCGCGAGGTGGCTGCCCGCTACCCGGAAATCCGCATATTGACCGCATCAGAAGTCGACATTCGGGCAGACGGCAGTATGGATTTCCCAGATGACGTGCTTGCCGAGCTGGATCTGGTCATCGGCTCTATACATTCGGCGATGAACCAGACGGCCGACGAGGCGACGGCACGGCTGCTCAAGGCAATCGAAAATCCGAACGTCGATATTATCGGTCATCCGACCACGCGGATCGTTGGTGGACGTGAGGGAGTTGAATTCGATCGGCCGGAGGTGTTTGCCGCTGCTGCACGTACCGGCACCGCCCTTGAAGTCAATGCTAACCCGTCGCGCCTCGACCTGAGGGATACCGACGTGCGGATGGCCCTTGAGGCGGGGGCCAGAATCACCATAGATACGGACGCGCACGTGCAGGGAAACATGGATCTGATGGAATTTGGCGTAGGGACGGCAAGGCGTGGCGGCGCGCGAGCGCAGGATGTTTGGAACGCGGGTCCGATTGATGACCTCTTGGCATGGCTCCAGCGGGACCGATAGCCGCGTTGGCGCAGCAACAAGATATCAAACGACAAGTCATGGTAATAAGTTTAACGAAGCCGCGCCGTCCCACCTCAAGTTTGCTATCCCAGCGTGTGCTAGACTTGCAGTAATCCTCGCGTTAGGGAAGATCAGTCACGCGAGATCATTCGACCGCGATGTCCACACGATGTCCCGGTCGCGGGCGTAGTAAAGGTGGTACCCACTATGGCAGCTAACGTTGCAAGAGGCGCTTTAATTGCGATTCCGCTAGCGCTAGTAGCAGTCGCTGTGGTTCAGCGCCGGCGAAACGGCGGTCACATGGAAGCAAAGCTGCCAATGAGTCCAAAGGCGCAGGAAAAGATTAGCGGCACAAAGCCGTTGGGAAAGCTTGGCGGCGCTAAGATGCAGGGCATGATGAGTGGCGCGAAGCTGCAGGGTATGATGGGCGGCACGAAGCTGCAAGGCTCGAGGCTGCAAGGAATGATGGGTGGCGCAAAGCCTCAAGGTAAGCGACACAAGCCCAATAACCGGATGCGCTATTATGGACTTACCCTCTTGATTAATGCGCTGGAACGGGACCGTACCCGCAAGGCAGTCATCGCAGGGCTAAAGTTAGCGCAAAAACGAGCCTAACGCAGCGGGTAGGATGTTGTTGTTCCCATATTGCGATTGTATGGCCCTGAGGCCTGGGCTATAATTCAGCCGTGCGAATTGAAGAGGCGCCGCCTGGCTGGCAGCGGGAACGAGTTTCCCCGGCATACATAGCGGGTCCGGTTGTCACCCTGAGGCATGTTTCTCTGGGCTTCACCCGTGATGAGGTTCTGCGTCAGTACCGTTGGGGTCAGGACGAAGAGCTACAATATTGGAGCGGAAGCGTTCCGACCGCGCCCTCGATCGCCGAGTTTGAGGCCGACATAACGTCATGGTCGCATCAGCGGGATGCCCGGCGAGACCGCTTCGCGATAGTCGACCAGGAGCACGGTCTCCTCGGTATGATTAGCTACTACAATGTTAACTTCGAGCGACGGCAAGCTGAGCTCGGCATCTACATTGGCGAGCGTGGGCAGTGGAGCAAGGGCATCGGCACTGAGGCAATTCTCACCTTGCTGTCACACCTCTTCCGCAACACGAATCTAAGCGCCATGTACCTCACAACCTATGCTTCAAACGCGCGGGCACAAGCCTGTTACCGCAAGTGCGGATTCGAAGTAATCGGCACCATGCGTAAGTTCAGCGGGCGCATCGGCTACTACGTTGACGTGCAAATGAAGACCACGCGCGAAGACTTCCTTCAGCATCACGGCGACCGACCAACGACGATATACACGCGCTAACCATCTCGCAAGATCGTTCCGGTAGGCATCGTGCACTATACTGAAACCTAGGACTTTGATTTCCCTAGGGACGGCTGCTTCCAAAGAATGGGCGCTGTCCATTCCGAGGAGGTTGCCGTGGCTGACGGAATCAACAGTGGCGTCATTCAGATATCGGGCCTCGCCGTCTCGGCCGAGCCTGTTGAGCTCGACAAGGTCGCAATTCGCCTGCACCCCGACGATGACGTTGCGGTGGCTACGGCCGACTTGCCGCCCCGTATGACAATTGCCGGACCGTGGGGCGATGTACGCGTCGCCAAGCTTGTGCAGATGGGACATAAGGTCGCGCTGCGATCCATTCCGTCTGGTGGTGCGGTGCATCGCTATGGCCAGATCATTGGCTTCGCGACTCATGACATCGCGCCTGGCGACCATGTCCACTCGCATAATCTCGGCGTGCAGGAATTCAGTCGAGATCCTGATTTCGGCATCGACGTGCGGCCCGTTGACTTCGTTCCGGAATCCGCACGGCGTACCTTCATGGGGTACCTACGGTCTGATGGCCGCGTGGGCACGCGCAACTACATTGCCGTCATATCCACCGTCAATTGCAGTGCAACGGTTACCCGCAGGGTTGCCGATCGGTTCCGCGATCGCCTTCACGATCAGTATCCCAACGTGGATGGAGTCATCCCCTTGGTACACAAGGCCGGATGTGGCGCGCGATATGGCGGTCCCGAAGTAGATCAATTGCAGCGTACTCTGGCGGGCTTTGCTCATCATCCCAATGTCGGCGGATATCTGATCATCGGGTTGGGCTGTGAGATCAACCAGGTACAGGACTTGGTGACCAGGCAGGGTTTGGATTCCGATAGACCGCCGTTGTTCGTCATTCAAGATGAAGGCGGACTTGCCGAAACCGTCGAGGCTGGTGTTCGCGCCGTAGAATCGCTGTTGCCAAAGGTGAACGAATATCGCAGAACGGAACAATCGGCTGAGCACCTCGTTGTCGCCCTGCAATGTGGCGGCAGTGACGGATGGTCTGGCGTGACGGCGAACCCGGCACTGGGTCTGGCGGCAGACGAAATGGTGCGACAAGGCGGCACGGTGGTGCTTGGCGAAACCACCGAAGTCTATGGCGCGGAGCATCTGCTCACGCGACGTGCAGCAACCGTCGAGGCAGGCAATGCGCTGCTCGAGCGGATCAGGTGGTGGGAGCAGCACACCGCGGCTCTTGGTTGCGAGATTGATAACAACCCGAGCCCTGGCAACAAGGCCGGCGGCCTGACCACGATATATGAGAAGTCGCTTGGCGCCGTAGCGAAAAGCGGCAGCACACCGCTGAACGCGGTCTACAAATATGCGGACAGGATCACCGCAAAAGGTTTCGTACACATGGATACCCCCGGCTATGATCCTGTTTCGGTGACCGGCCAGGTTGCTGGTGGGTGCAATATTGTTGTGTTCACGACGGGCCGCGGCTCGGTCTTTGGCTTCAAGCCCGCGCCCTCGATCAAATTGGCCACGAACCCCAGCCTGTATCGCAAGATGGAAAGCGACATGGATGTCAACGCCGGCCGGGTGCTGGAGGGTGCGACTTTAGCCGAGGTCGGCAATGAGATATTTGAGCGGATATTGGCCGTTGCCTCGGGTGAGCCCTCTAAAAGTGAGGCGCAGGGCGCCGGCGAAGAGGAGTTTAATCCCTGGATCATTGGAGCTACGCTGTAAGCTCCGCTATCTAGTGGCACGGTGCTCGATGACGCGGCACTTGCTTCGTGCGCGAGCCAATTGGCTTGGGTGTGAAAGTCATGGGGCTCGGCGGCCGCCGAGCCCCATGACTTTCTTGGGGACGCCTGCCTAAACCCATCGTTCGTGGTCTCTGACCACATAAGCTGCCGGGAGTACAGGTCAATGCGAGCGGCGCAGCTCCAGGGTATCGGTCAGTTGGCCGTTCGGGATCTACCAGACCCGATCGCGCGGCCTGGCCACGTGGTCCTTCGGGTCGCCGCTTGCGGCATCTGTGGTACCGATCGCCATATCTTCCATGGCGACTATCCGTCTGCCCTGCCGGTTGTGCTCGGCCATGAGTTC
>JAQBPC010000171.1 GCA_028287725.1 Chloroflexota bacterium
CGACGCCTTACCAGCTGTCGTGGACTTTGCCCGTGGCAACTCCGGGGCCCCGTATTCGGGCCGCTAGATGGCCCCGCCGGCTACCGCAGGGACGATCGACAGCTCGGCGCCGTCGGTGATCGGCGTGTCGAGCCCATTCAAAAAGCGAAGGTCCTCGCCGCTTACAAAAAGATTAATGAAGCGCCGCAGATCGCCGTTTTCATCGTACACGCGTTCGCCAAGCTCGGGATGTAGTCCTACTAAATGGTTGAGCGCCTCACGCACGGTCGCACCCTGCGAGTCGATGCGGGCGGCGCCGCCAGTGATGCGCCTAAGGGGTGTCGGTATGCGGACGGTGATTGCCATTCTTACCACTCCAATTATGTCAAGATAATCCTGCCGTAACCCGGTGTCTCGCACCGCGTTACGGCGCTGCGTTGTCTTAGCGTACCCCTGCGAGCTGGCGGTCGCCGTGTAGCACCTGATCCTCGAACGCGCTCAGCGTGGGAGCTATCTTAAATGGGGCGCTCAGCTCCTCTGCTACGGCGTCCGGAGTCTTCAGCCCGTTACCGGTGATATATGCCACGACTCGTTCTTCCCGCTTCACGATGCCCTGCTCGGCAAGTTTCTTGAGCACGGCAACCGTGGTTCCGCCGGCGGTCTCGGCAAAAATGCCTTCGGTTCGTGCAAGAAGCGAAATGCCGGCGGCAACTTCGGGGTCGCTCGCGGAGCCTATCGCGCCACCGGTCCGCCGCGCAACCTGAAGCGCGAACGGGCCGTCCGCGGGATCTCCGATTGCCAGAGACCGAACAAAGGTGTTTGGCTTGACCGGGCGCACGTCGTCGCGCCCCTCGGCAAAGGCAGTTGCTACGGGCGAGCAGCCTTCCGCCTGTGCGCCCGAAAACCGAGTATTTCGTGGCGCAATCAGGCCGACCTGCTCCAGCTCGCGGAAGCCCTTGTCTATCTTCACCATCAATGCGCCGGATGCAATCGGCACCACAACGTGATCGGGCGCCTCCCAGCCAAGTTGCTCCGCCACTTCGAACGCAAGAGTCTTGGAGCCTTCCGCGTAGTAGGGTCTGAGGTTGACGTTCGCGAAGCCCCATCCGTACTCGTCGGCAAGCTCGCTGCACAGTCTGTTGACCTGATCGTAGTTGCCATCAACCTGCACCAGGTTTGGACCATAGACCAGCGCGTTAATAATCTTGCTGAGCTCGAGATCGGCCGGAACAAAGACGAAGCATTTGAGGCCCGCGACCGAGGATGCCGCGGCGACGGCACAGGCCAGATTACCGGTCGACGCGCAGGCAAACGTGTCGAGCCCTAATTCAACGGCTCTCGTGGCGGCCACCGCCACCACGCGGTCTTTGAACGAATAGGTGGGATTGACGCAGTCATTTTTCAGATAGAGGTTATCCAGGCCGAGTGCCTTGCCAAGGCGGTCTGCCCTGATTAACGGCGTGCAGCCTACGCCAAGATCGACCGGTGTCTCCGTGGCCACGGGCAGCAGCGCTCGATACCGCCAGATCGTACGCGGCCCGGCCGCGATTGATTCATGGGAGATAGCGCTCTTCACAGCCTGGTAGTCGTAGACCACTTCGAGCGGGCCAAAGCATCGCTCACACGCATGGATCGCCTCGAGTGGGTACCCTTCACCGCAAATCCTGCAGCGTAATCCTGTCGCGAATGTTGTTCCGGCCATCTCACTACTCCTCACAACCCCGAAAATAAAAAACCCCTCGTCGAAATCCAGCAAGACGAGAGGTTCTAGAGTATGTCGAGGCGGGTATGAGGCGGCCATGCCGGTACTACAGCAACCGCTGTACGCACCGTTACACTATGCCATCCACGCCTGGCAACGCCACCCTCATCTTCCAGATATATCTGCCGGAATTGGCACCCTTTCGCTATGCGCGACGGTTGCCGAGGCTTCACAGGGCCGGTCCCTCCGCCTCTCTGGATAAGAGCGCTGTATGAAATTGTGAAAGTTACTGCGGGGAACGATAGCATATCGGGGAATCCTACGTCAAATCGGGCATTCTCTCAAGAGTGGGTACCCTGCGTCGTCGTGGTGGGTGTCCCTGACCGCCCGCTACAATCTTTGCTAGAGAACGGGGCAGGTGTACAATGCGATTACAACCCTCTACGAGTACCATCCGCTGGAAGTGAGGTCATACCATGGCGGTGAAGGTGTTTGTTGAGAGCGTGCGGATTAATCTCGCTACTAATACCCGAGTCGTGTTACTCAAGGATGCTAAGATTGACCGCTACCTCCTCATCCATATTGGTGAATGGGAGTCGTTCGCCATAGCCGCCGAGCTACAAGGTCACAAGCCCGTACGGCCATTTACCCACGATCTCGTCACCAACATCGTTGAACAACTAGACGCGCGTATTGTGAGTATCTCAATTCATAGTCTGCAAAACGACGTGTTTTTCGCGACGATCCTTTTAGAGCACGGCGAGCAGCGGATTGAGATAGACGCGCGGCCAAGTGATTCGATTGCGCTTGCGGTGCGTTGCGATGCGGCCATTTTCGTCGAAGAAGACGTCTTCGAGCAGGCGGGTCTCAGAGTTTCTGCCAAGACCGAGGAGGACGATAAGTTAGCGGTCTTTCGTGACTTTGTGAACCAACTCGACTTCTGATGCTCGTCATTTCGGAAGCCGACGTCTTACAACTCCTACCAGTGAGCGAGGCAGTTGACCTCGTTCAGCAAGCCTTCGTCTCATATTCCCGCGGTGAGGTGACGTGCCCGCAACGTCTCCCATTGCCGCTGCTTCCCCAGGGCGCAGTTCTGTTAAGCATGCCTGCGTTCGACGGCCGCGAGTATGCGGGGGTCAAGCTGGTGGGCGTGCAGCCAGAAAACGCCGGAAGAAGGCTACCTGTCGTCCGTGCCACCTACGTGTTGTTCAATGCCTGTACCTGTGAGGCCTTGGCCCTTATCGCGGCGACGAATCTGACCGCTATCCGGACGGGCGCCGCTGGGGGCGTGGCTGCCTCGCTGTTGGCGCGCCCCGAGGCCGATACGCTGGCAATAATCGGTGCGGGAGCCCAGGCGGAGACGCAGTTGTTGGCGGCGGTGGCCGTGCGGCCAATCAGGGATGCGTGGATCTATAGCCGTGATCCACGACACACCGATGCATTTCTCGAGCGGATGGCGCATCAAGTTCGTGTTCGCCTGCATCCAGCCTCGAGCAGCGCCGACGCCGTGTCCCAAGCAGCAATCGTGGTCACTGCTACCAACGCGTCCACGCCTGTATTTGCCGACTCAGATCTGCAGCCGGGAACACATGTAACGGGTGTTGGCGCCTTTACCAGCGCGATGCAAGAGATTCCCGACGCTACGATTGCCCGTGCAGCCCTGTATTTGGACGCAGATGATGCCGCATGGCATGAGGCCGGCGAGCTGGCCGGCACGCTGGCACGAGGCGTAATTCAACGTGACCACGCGGTGGGCGAGATCGGCGCCCTCGCCGATGGCCGCCTCCCGGGGCGTACGTCGAGCACGCAGATAACCGTGTTCAAGTCCGTCGGCCTGGCCGCACAAGATCTGCTCTGTGCTGCCGCCGTCTACCGGCGGGCTCTCGAGGCGGCCGTGGGCGTCCGCGCCTCTCTGTAAGTACGGTCCTTCTGCGGCAGTGCGTATTGGACTCTTAAGATCCTGCGTGGGATAGTACGGATGAGGTCACTTGTAACGTACGCATGCCGGAGAACAGCATGACAAACAAGGCATCGATTGACAACCATACTGGCACACCGCAGCCGCGTCATATCTTCGCTGTGTTCGATAGCGTCGACGGGTGTAAGGACGCCGTACAAGAGTTGAACACGATAGGCATTCAGGCCGAGAAGCTGCAAGCTGACGATGCCTCCTCGCTGCAACGCCCAGCCGATAACGCGGGTGTCCTTGGGAAATTCGGCAGGTTTCTCAAAGGTATGGGCGGCGAGACCAACATGGCCATGCGCTACGCGCAGCACCTGCAAGATGGCCACGTCATGCTGGCAGCCCCGGTCTCTGATAATGAGACGGCGCAAAAGGTCACGGGCATAGTCACAGGCCACGGCGGCTACGAAGTAACGTACTTCCGCGATTGGTCGATTCAGTACATGAGTCCGAATGAAAACATCGATCGCGGAGTCCCAACCCACAGCACGACCAATACCGACAAGCCTGGCACATAGCGGTCGATATTATGCGGTATCGGCACCGAGCGCCAGTACTCCAGCGCTCGGTGAATCGCTCACGCGCTAATCGCAGACCTTAGGTGAGCAGCACTACAGGGGCCAAAAAAGCCCGGCGTCGGGGAGCTAAGACTCCTCATCGCGCTTGGCGATACGTTCGCGGCGCGTCTTGCGACGTGAGGTTGGTTCCTCTACGACGTCACCCCATACAAGCTCATGTTCACCGATGAAGACGCTATCGCCATCGGTGACGCCTGCCTTCTCGAGAGCCTCGGTCACTCCGAAGCGCCGCAACAGGGCCTGCAGCCGATTAACTCCCTCTTCATTGTTCATGTCGGTCATCGATATCGCCCGCTCCGCCCGCCTGTTGTGCACACGGAATGCACCAGATCGGAGAGGCTCTACCCGTAGCTCCTCGATCTGGGGCGGCACAATCACTGACTCTGGCTCAGGTACCATGGCGGCCTGGCGGCTCCGCTCGGATTCAAGTATCTGGCGAACATGTCGAACCAACGGTTCGAGCCCTTCCATGGTCGCGGCGCTAATTGGATAGGCATCCAGGTCGCGCTCGGACAACGCCAGCTCAATTGCAGGCCAGTTCTGCCGCGCTTCGGGAAGATCCATTTTATTGACCGCGATGACCTGTGGTCGATCCTTCAGGTCCTCGCTGTATAGGGCGAGCTCGTTATTCACCACGTCGATATGCGACAGGATTGTCTGCGCGTCGCCGTCCGCGCCGTCGACGACGTGAATCAGCACGCTGGTCCGCTCAATATGCCGAAGGAACTCGTGGCCGAGTCCAAGGCCCTCATGCGCACCCTCGATGAGCCCTGGGATATCCGCAACGACGAAACTATAGTCATCACTTACCACCACGCCAAGGTTTGGCGTGAGTGTTGTGAACGGATAATCGGCAATCTTTGGTCGTGCGGCCGTTATCCTCGACAGGAGCGTCGATTTCCCGGCGTTGGGCAGACCGGCGATACCGACATCGGCTATCAGCTTGAGCTCGAGTAGCAGCGTCCGCTCCTCGCTCGGCTCGCCCTTCTCCGCGATGCGCGGCGCCTGATAGGTAGCGGTAGCGAAATGGGTGTTGCCCAGACCGCCGCGACCGCCGCGGGCAACCATCACTCGTTGTCCGGGTTCGGCAAGATCGGCGAGCACCTGACCGGTATCCGCATCGTGTATCACGGTCCCGACCGGAACTTTGAGCAGCAGGTCTTCTCCGGCGCGGCCGTGACGCCTGCGCATCGAACCATTTCCACCCGGTTCGGCTCGATGATGTCGATGATGAATATAGTGGAATAAGGTATTCAGTCCAGGGTCGGCCACAGCGTAGACGCTGCCACCGCGGCCCCCATCACCGCCATCTGGACCGCCCATCGGTACATACTTTTCACGCCGAAAATGTAGGGATCCCGCGCCACCCGAGCCGGATCGCACGAATATTTTTACTTGATCACGAAACACTGGACTCCATCAATAACGACCTAAGGCCGGCAATCGGCTTACGCACCTGGCGGCGCAGTAGCCCTAGACGAGCGGGATTGCTCACTGAAATCGCCAGCACGGTGCCGGCATGTAGCGATGATACCAGGAGCGCTGCTTTCTCCGATTCAAGCGCGACGGCACCAACTTCGCCAAAACCCTGGCTGAGCACTTCCGCTTCCGCCGCCGCAGCCACTGCCGCGATACTGCGATCGAGTCTGAAATCAGCGCTTGCGTTGCCGGCAGACATTATGGCAACGCCTTCCGCGGTAACCAGCTTGACGAACACCACGTCCGCCAGCCCCAGCAGCTCGCTCAACAGCGGTTGGGCGCGCGATTCCATAAGCGGTGACAGGACCGTGGTCTCGATTATCGGCGAGCGCGCCTCGGCAGTTGCGGCATCGTACGAGGGGATGCCAAGTTCTTCCGCGTCAGCCAACTCGGCCGTCGAGAACACGCGAGTCTCAAAACCGACGCCCTCTAGAGAGAAATCCTCCACGATCCTGGTCGCATCATAGTTGGGCATCATCCCGGGAGCCGGCTCGCGCTCATGAATCGGATCATCATCGTCATCAAGCGCCGCGGTGGTGTCGCCGTCGCCAATGAGATCAATGATGCCATCGTGCACGGTATTCAACCATGCATCGGAAGCGTCGCTTGCCGGCGGCCGCACCTGCAGCGTCTTTGGATCGAATGGCGTCCCACCAAGAGGCATGCCCATGTCCGGGGGCGGCGTCAGCGGACCGGTAGTAAACGTCGGTTTGGGTGTTGGGCTTGACGCGCTCGCACCAAAATCGGCGATTGTGCCGGGTAGGCCACGCGGCACGGACTCGCCCCGAAGGATAGCCCTTATATCCAGTGATTGGGCGGCGCTGTCGTCGTTTGTAGGTTGCGACGTCGATTCACCGGGCAGCTCCGGACGCCGAGGCGTTGTGCCGGAGCGATCCACCTTGCCGGCAGAATCCGGCATTACCGTGAAACCATCCGCAACGGTACCCGGAAGGCCAAGGCGAGCTCCGAGGGTCGAGCCGGTACCCCCTAATGGTGAATTCACCCTGGGGCTTGGCTGTGCAGGCGCAGCCATGCCGGAGCCGACCTCCCCAGGCAAGGTCGGTTGGCTCTGGGAACTGCCCAGAGGTTGGGAGGTAAACGGGTCGTTTGTCGAATCGTGAGTAGAGAAACGCGCCGCCAGCGGACTAAGCCCCTCAACTGGTGTTACCGCCGACTGACTCTGACCCTCGCCACTCAACACTGGTCCAGGCCCTGTGCCCGGCAGCGCGAGGCGTGAGGAGCGCGCTCCCGATTGACTTGCAGGTACTTGTTCGGCCGGCCGTACGCCCGCGCTAAAACCAGCCCGCGACGTGTGTCCTTCGGGCCGCGGCTCTGCCTGGCTACTGCGGCGATACGTCTCCATCGGATCATCATCGTCTTCATCAAACGCCGCGGTTGGTGTAGCTGTGCCGCCTAGGCCTGACTCAAATGGTGTCGGCGCGGTAAAGGAGATTTTCGACAGACGCTCCTGAAGATCGACACCGGACGTATCCATCAATAGTGCCGTGGAGTCTTTAGTTGCTCCCTTTGAACGGCGTAAGGCTCCCGCAACACCGGCGATAGGCAGGAGAAGGAGGATCATCGCGAGGATAATGACGATGCTTATCAACAAGCGCCCCTCCTCAGAAGCAGTGCTCGTTCAGTGATGTGATGTCTGGTAACGTGGCTGCATTGTAGCATGCAGCCAGAGTGCGAGTAACCCGGCTCAACTAGCCAATTCGGGTCTAAAGCTCCACCGCAATTGGGTCCGGCTGAACCCACGCGTGAGTGGCTACCCTGACGCCTGACGCCCGCAGCACGTCAAGAAAATGGGGAATCCCTCGTTCCCTTCCACAAGGTTCCGGCACCGACTCTCGCAGCATTTCCCGATCGATGTTCAGGGTGCGTACCTGGACTTCGTGTACACCCTCCGTCGCAATGAGCTCGAGGAGAGCATCCATCTCACCTTCGCAGTCCGTGTAACCGGGAAAAGTCAATAGATTTAGGGCTACCCAAACGCCGGCATCCGAGCATAGCCGTATTGAACGGCGAACGTCCGCAAATGAATAGCCTCGTGGCTTGTAATACGCGCTGTAGTGCTCGTCAATCGCCGAGAACAGGCTCACGCGAATGCGCTGCAGGCCGGCTTCGACGATTTCGGCAAGACCGCGCGTGTGCCACCCGTTCGTATTCATGTTGATGTAGCCGCCGTGCGGGTGGTCGGCGGGAAGGCGATCGCGCACCAGACGGACGGTCCGGGCAAGTGCACGCCAGCGGTTCAATGGATCTCCCTCACAACCCTGACCAAAACTAATTATCCGGTTCGGGCCGCCGTTCAAATGCGCAACCGCCAGGTCCGCAAGTTGTTCGGCGCTGGGCGCCACGCTCAATCTAATCTGCGGCGACGGCACCTCGCCAAGCTGCTCCGAGATGCAGCCAACACACTGCGCCGAGCAGGTCGGCGATGCCGGCAACGCGCCTTCCCATCGTTCATAGAAGATGTTCTGGGCGGTGTAACAGCCGTAATCCAGGGCACATACGCCAAGTTGAGCAAGTAAAGGGTCATCGGGTGCTGCCGCGAGGCGGGCGCCCACCAACCCTCGAAGTGCCTCAGTGTTGTAGCTTGCTGGATCCCATGAGCCTGGGGCGTCAATCGGCGTGTATGCCGCGCAAATTTCCCCGTCGACGGCAGCGACCGCTGTATAGCCAAATAGAGGAAGGTGCGCGGTACCCGGGACCTTCTCGTACGCGGGCAACAACTGGCGCGCATATCCGGTTGGTAGCAACGCGCCGACCGCCAGATCCATGCCAGGCCGCATTTTCCGAACCTTGCCCTGCGCGTCGATACCCTGTGCGGTGCACCCGGGCAATTGACATAGGGTAGCCCCCGCCGGGAGCGGCAGCCATAGAGGCTCCCGAGCCAGGGCGTTGAAGGAAAGACCCGCTGGGCGGAGGCGAGGGTGCTCCAAAAGCGTTCCGTCGGGTTCGGCGTAGAGTAATCGAGCGTCAGGCATCAGTGCTATAATACAAGTTCTTGACGATACGGACATGCATGCATCGCCGTGTGGTATTGTCATGCGTTTTAGCATGGGTTGTGGGAGTCGGCGTTGATCACGCGCACAGATGTAGAGAAGGTAGCCAATCTAGCTCGCTTGAAGTTGAGTGACAGCGAGCTGGACAGGATGACGGCTGACCTGGACGGCATCCTGGACCACATTGCGGCGCTATCGGAATTGCCCACGGACCACATCAGTCCGACTTCACAGGTCCTTGACCTCCGCAACGTGCTCAGAAACGACGAAGTGCGACCATCGCTGCCGATTGAGGCTGTGCTTGCCAACGCGCCAGATCGCGAAAACGGTAGCTTCCGTGTACGAGCGGTTCTGGAGTGAGGAGCGCCCCCGAATTGTCATTGCATTCTTTAACTATTCACGAGGCCGGCGAGCTGCTGGCGCGGCGTGAGATAACCTCTGTTGAGCTGACGACGGCCGTTCTGGCGCGCCTCTCGGCGGTGGATGAGCGCGTTCGCGCGTACATCACGACCCTGGAAGACCGTGCCATGTCGCAGGCCGAGGAGGCAGATCGGCAGCTTGCTCGCGGCGCGACGGGTCCGTTGTTGGGTATCCCAATTGCGCTGAAAGATATCTTGTGTCTCAATGGCGAGCGCACGACGGCCGCCTCGCGCATCCTCGAGCACTTCGTGCCTCCATACTCGGCTACGGTCGTGGATCGCCTGGAAACCCTCGGCGCCGTTTTCGTCGGGAAGACGAATCTCGATGAGTTTGCCATGGGTAGCTCGACCGAGCATAGTGCGTTCTTCCCAACGCACAACCCGTGGAACCTCGAGACCGTGCCCGGCGGCTCGAGCGGCGGATCGGCGGCTGCCGTGGCCGCGGACATGGCGCTTGCCGCACTGGGAACCGATACGGGCGGCTCGATCCGCCAGCCCGCGGCTCTCTGTGGCGTCGTCGGCTGTAAGCCGACATATGGTCGCGTGTCACGATTTGGCTTGCTGGCGTTCGCATCCTCGCTCGACCAGGTTGGGCCGTTCACCAAGGACGTCACCGACTGCGCGCTCATGTTACAGGCGATTGCAGGCCAGGATCCGCATGATTCGACCACCTCACCGCTTCCCGTGCCGGACTATTCGGCGGCATTGCAGGCCGACCTTCGAGGGATCCGCCTCGGCGTGCCGCGTGAGTACTTCGTAGAAGGCATGCAGCCAGGCATGGAGGAGACGGTCCGAAGCGCCATGGGCGCGCTTCAGGCACAGGGAGCCGAGTTGGTAGATGTTTCATTGCCGGCAACACCCTATGCACTTGCGACGTACTACATTATTGCTCCGGCTGAGGCCAGTGC
>JAQBPC010000179.1 GCA_028287725.1 Chloroflexota bacterium
ACCATACTACCGTGGCGCCATTCGCCGCAATCGTCGCGCTCGGGGTCACATAGACAGCATTGTGCTTGTTGGGCGGGTCGGCCTTCGAAGTGAAGACGTTGCTGTTGTCGACGCTGATGCCACCGCCGATCAGCATTGGAAACTCATTGGCCGCGAATGTGTTGCCCTGAATTTGCGTCCCGACCGGCGCGGTAGCGGCGTTAAGGCCATACCCTTTCGCCCCTGCGATGTCGCTATTCTGAATCGACACATTGGGATTCCCCGTGCCGTCGATGTTCAGCTCGGCGTTGCCGTTCTTGGCCGACGATCCGCCAAAATATATCTGTGTATTAGCCAGCTGGAGCGTGCCACCGGCGGCCGTCACGCCGAGGCTACCCCAGTCGCCCGGCTGGGGCGCTGGGCGCATGAGTGTGTCGATAGCGCCGTGCTTCGGGTCCCTGATCGAGGTGAAAACCACCGGGGCATTCGCCGTACCGACTGCGCTGAGCATGCCGCCATCGACTTTGAGGCTCGAGTTTACGTCGGTGAAGAAGACATGCACGCCCGGACTTATGGTCAGCGCGACGCCCTTTGGGATACGCACATTTCCTGTAACGATATATGGGCCGCCGGTGATGCCCCATGTCGTCGTGGAGGTAATTGCTTTAACCTGAGTTGGCCCGCCATGATCGGCCGTGATCCAGGGGTAGTAGCCCATGCGGACTGCCACGACCTTCGTACCGGTTTTGTTGAGGTCGAAAAAGGTCATCGCATGACCGCCGTCCATGGTGTTCTTGCCGACGACGACGAGGGCTCCGCCCGCGAGGGCTTTGGCGGGCATCACAGTCGTGCCGACGGTCGCGACTGGGGTCAATCCGCCATTGCCCATGGTCGACGCCGCCACTGCGTTTTGGCCAATGACCGCGACCGAGTTGCCGAACGCCTTCTGCACCGCGCTCACGGGACTTCCGACGTGTACGTCTCCGGTCATAGTGAATGCTGGCGACGTCGTGAGCATTGAAACGACCTGCCCCTGACGCAGATGGGCCGTCATGATTCCCGCCTTCTGAGGCTGGGTGATCAAGGTCTCGTGATTGGTCATTATGGCGCCAGCGCCCATCGCCGCCATGATCGAATCAGGATTCGTGGCTCCGAGCTTCACGCTGCCCATCGCGACGTTGGGCTGGACATTGATCACCTGTGCGGCTTTGCGCGCCTGCATGAGAATGAAGGGCGCCGCAACGATGGCAATTACGACCAGGGCCACCAGGGACACCAGGCGGGTGAAGGGACGCCAGCTGCGGAAGCGCGGCTTATAGATGAAATGGCCCTGCAGTGGCCGCGCTTCGCCGAGGTTCGGCTGTACCATGACGCGAAAGTCGAATGAGTGCTCAGTGCCGACCAGCCGCGGATGCACGGGCCGCACCCGTACGCCTATTTCCACTTTGCGGCCGGGCTCGATGCTCACCATGGCGGGCTTGAACGCGAAGTCGCACCCCTCCTCACTGTCTGTGGCGTCCAGGTCAACATCGACCGCGCTATTCCCCGCGTTGCGCAGCAGCACGCGGTAGCGTGCCTTCCGTCCTGTGGCGCGGCTCGGGCGCAGCTGCGCCTCGAGCGCGGTGGCCGCGGCAACCTTGATAATCCCGTTTGCGGTTGCTCTCTCAGCGGGGTTGGCCTGCGCGACAACCGTAATCGTGAATGAGTGGGAACCGGCCGCCATGCCCGCCTCAAGGGAGGGTAGGATGGTGATCCGAACGTCGTCACGATCATTGGGGAACAGCGCTACCCTCGTCTCCGGCAGGGAATACCATGACGACGATAGCCCCTCAATCTCGATAGAATACTGCTCCACGGTTTGGCCAGTGTTGTGGATAGTGACGACCATGACGGCAGGTGTGCTGGGCCGGGCTTCGATGGTGGAGGGAGTTAGGGTGACCTTGATCGAATCAGCCATCTGGCAATGCTCCGGAGTTGGCACATTAACGTTGAGCGTGGGGACCAAGAGGACAAAGCGGGTGAGTGATACCAGCCCTCCGTGGGAGGAGCACTCATCCGCGTGTACCGGTCAATCCACGCTGCTCAAGTAAGCCGAGGACCAAAGGTTTGCGGCACACACGGAACAAGCGAGCTCATGTGCCATTACATTCCTATAGTATATTACCGATGGCCTGGCACAGGTGAGGATATTGTTACCAGTCTGGTGCGGGCTCCCATCTGCCGGGTAGCCGCGCGGGCCGAGCGCGTTTCCTCCGCATGGCTGGCTACGAGGTGGCACTTAGGCCTATCACCAAGACTGCTTCGACGTAATACCCTGGCAGATACTCTGCTGTTGTGTTGCCGGTAGGGAGTATGCTTCTTGGTACGAGGCGTGTGCGGCCGCGGCGCCCGGAAAAGGGTTGGTACGCGCTCACAGCGAACGACAGAGTGGTAGCGGCGGTCGGAAGGAGCGGGCAAATGGGACAACTTGTATGCACTGGCGCAAGCCTCCTGTGCACATTTGGCGTAGCACCTAGTAATCTGATTGCCGTTCCCAAGGGAGCGCCCGTAATGGCCGGCGGCCCGTCCGCGGCGACGATCATGGACAACATACCTATAGTCAATATTCCCCCGTTCGGCATGTGTACCTCGCCGGCGAATCCCGAGGTGGCGGCTGCAACCGCCGCGGCGCTGGGTGTTCCAACGCCGATGCCGTGCGTGCCGGCAACGGTTGCGCCGTGGGTTCCCGGATCGCCGACCGTGTTGATTAACAACGTTCCGGCGCTGAACAATACGTCGCAATGCTTGTGCATGTGGGGCGGCGTGATCACCGTCACCTACCCTGGCGAGGTTACGGTGGAAGTTCCTTGACAGGGAATGTCCGCCGACAACTGTAGTTGCCGACCGGCGTGGACTAGTGTTCGAGTCAATGTATGACCGCGCCACATTGCGCGTACGCGGACGGCGCTTCCTGCACCCTACCTAACCGTCAAATACGGTCGCATCGAAGACGCCAATCCGAATTGCGATCAACGCAACGCTTGCATGTAGAGATCGCGTGGCCGGCTACGACTACTTCATATGTGCGGGGCAAGATATGCCATACCCGCTAAGGAGAGGAGGAGTCGTAATAACCGGAGGGCCTGATGGGTGGCATTTCTCGACACCCTGTCCATAGGGCAGCGGCTATTGGCGCCGTTGCCATGACTCGGCAGCCCAGGGGACAAATGGCGGGTGGGTCGGACCGGCCATTTCAAGTTCTGACCATACCGGAGGGCCCGGACCACGCTTCAAAGCGCCTTCAACAACAGGAGACAACCAATGCCAAAACTGCGAGTGCACTGTTTCACTCTTTCACTTGACGGGTACGCAGCCGGACCCGCTCAGAGCCTCGACCACCCGATCGGAGTCGGCGGTCAGGCATTGCATGACTGGCTGTTTGCCACAAGAACGTTTCGCCAGATGTTCGGCGGGGAGAATGGTGGCGAGGGTATGGATGACGCCTTCGCTGCCCAGGCAGAGGCCGGCATCGGCGCAACGATCATGGGTCGCAACATGTTCAGTCCGGTGCGTGGACCATGGCGCGACGATTTATGGCGGGGTTGGTGGGGCGAGGACCCACCGTTCCACCATCCAGTCTTCGTACTTACTCACAATCCGCGCTCATCGATCACGATGCAGGGCGGGACCACGTTTCACTTTGTCGGCGACGGCATAGAAGCGGCCCTCGAGCGAGCTTTCGTTGCTGCCGACGGCAAAGACGTACGGGTAGGTGGTGGCGCAGCCACGATTCAGCAGTATCTCCGCGCCGGCCTGATCGACGAGATGCACCTGGCGAT
>JAQBPC010000184.1 GCA_028287725.1 Chloroflexota bacterium
ATTTACATAACAAGACGGTGCTGATAGACTAGCCGCGGGCTTTGTGCACTCACGGAAGGAGGAGACGGGAGTCTAACCACGCCGCTTGCGGGGAACGATGCAACAGCCCAACCTCCCGGCAACTGCGACACCTAATGTAGCAAGTTGGAGAATAGGCCATGTTCGGGTTTCGATCGCGATCGCGCCTATCCCGCTCGACCGCGGCATTGCGATTAGGAATCGCCGCACTTCTGGTGCTGGCGTTTAGCGTTGGTTTGGCGCCCGCTGCTCAGGCCAGAGCGTCCCACGATAACGAGGGTCATCATCATGCGCGGTACTACCTGGCCCTCGGGGCCTCATTCGCGTTTGGCTATCAGAAGGCCAAGCTCAATGCGGAGCTAGCGGCAGGCACCTACAACCCAGCCTCGTTTAACACAGGCTATGTCGATGACTTTGCGCATCGTCTCGCCGACGATGACTCGCATCTCCAGACCGTCAACTACAGCTGCCCTGCCGAGACAACACAGTCCTTTATCAACGGGGGCTGCCCATTTCATTTGAGTGGGCTGAGCCTGCACAATGACTATCCGACAACCACATCACAATTGAGCGTCGCGGTGGCATTCCTCAACAGCCACCCGCACCAGGTGCGCACGATCACGATCAGCCTCACCGACCTCGCCGGCAATGCGTTAAGTGCCCTTTATTTTGGGACATGCCAGGGTCAAACGCCTGCGCGCCCGCAGGATCTCGCCTGCCTCGTGGCGGCACTGCCGGCATTCTTCGCCCAGACTCAGGCGGGTGCCGACCAGATTCTGACAGCATTGCAGGCCGCGTCGCCGTCTAGTCAGATTCTTGTGCTGCAGGAATTCGATCCCCTCATGCTTGCACTGCCCCAAAGCGTCGCGCCGTTTCAGCAGATGAACGCGATCTTGGCGACCGTGGCAACCGCACACGGGGTGGTGCTGGCCGACGGCATCACGCCCTTCACGCCCGCCAATCTGTGCACGCTCACAGCTGTGTGCACCCCACCGCTCTACGATATCCACCCGACCGACGCCGGCTACCTGGTGCTCGCGCAGGCACTGTGGGCAGCGTACGACGACTGAGGATCCTGGCAGGACGGTGCGCTTGATGCTCATGAGAGCACTCGCCTAAGCGCAAATTGGCGATGAATAGACCGGCGGCCCTGCACCAGAGATGTTGCGAGGCCGCCGGTCTGCATCTACATGAGGCTCATCTGCTTCAGATTGCTGTTATTCCGACCGAGTCACGTTTGTACCCCGATTTCCGCTACATTCCCTGGACGATAGATGACTATCTCTTTCCTCTCCCGGTGCACCCGCTTGGTCGAGGACCGAATGGCATGCGAAAAGCATAGCGGTCGCGAGGAACACGAGTGAATCTGAAGTATGTCGGGCAAATTGAGCGGGCGAATGCTGTTTTATTCGCCATTCCTACGCCGTTGCCGGGGTATCTTATCCTTCACGTGATGCTTAATCACATGCGTCGGATCTGTGGCATCCAGGTTGACCATCTTCGCGCGCGGTGCCAGGAAGTATGGAACGTTGAGGTTGACAGCAGCCTTACCTATGCCTACGCAGGTCATAACATGGCTTTCAACGCTCCAACCGCCGTGGCAATAGCGCCGCACCATGTCTTCGTTGCCGGCGGCACGCGGCGAATGGTCGTCGATATCTCCAGCGGGACCATCCTCATGGAGGTGCAAGCCGTCGCACCGCCTACCGGCCCTGTGGTAGTACATGGCAACCGCGTGCTTGTGCCGGAAGGGCAGTTTCTCGCGATCCACGAACGAGAGACACTCCAGCTAATCGACCGACTGGCCGTCCCTGGATCCCGTTGGCTGTTTACGCCCTCAGCGGGTGCGTTGTTTCCTATCCAGGACGAAGAGCACGAGCATACTGCCATTTGGCAATACGATCGGAACGTTGTTTGGGAGCTTGGCGTGCATGAATCGCTTATCAGCCAGCCCATACTTACGCCCACGCATGCCATCATTCCGATTGGTGGGGGCTCACCCACGCACATCGCCGCCCGCGATGCGGAAACTGGAGCCACGCAGTGGCAAGTAGGGTTCCCGAGACCTGAACCCCTGTACCCGATGAGTGATGGGCCGAGTCATGTGCGACACTGCGGAGCAATACGAAACGGCAACCTGGTAACTGTCACGGCGCTTCCAGCGGTGGCTGCTCTGAACACTGACTCTGGCGCCGTTCTTTGGAACATTGTCCTGGAAGATGCAACCGCAGCGTTTGCCACGACCAATAGATGCGCGTGGGTAAGCACGGACAGCTGCCAGCTTCTTGCGGTGGATGACCGTCGCGGCACGATACTGGATTCAGGCAGCGTCTCGCCAGATAATGGCCGGCCCAAGCATCTCTTCCCTCTTTCCCTGGATTCTGGTGCCGATGAGGTACTGATGATCACCGGGGGCGGTCGTGTGTATCATGCCGAAATTTAGGGGATCACCGACCTATCGTGAACTTCAGAACGGGCGTCATTGAGCAGCCCCAGTGCAGCTGCTCATCCAGTTTGGGCGTTCGACAAGATAGGGGCAACGATGTAGGTGAACAATGTGGACGCGGCGTCGTGGTTGATCGAGGCAGGCGAGCCGGTCGGGGAGTTGTACAGAGCGACCGACTCAGGACACCGTCCTCAGCGCTGCCGAACATGGCCATGACGCTCGCAACCGCGCCCTGACAGCCCTCAGCCCGATACTGCCGTGTCCCCCGTCGCTCCAGGGGTTCTACCCCACGCTTGCACCAGGGTGAACGTCATGCCCCAGCAGCCGGGCGCAGCCAGCTGGGACTTGGCGGCCTCCAGCAGGCGGTCGAGCGCGTCCTCCGCGAGCACGTCGAGCAGACGCGGACGCAGGCGCTCCAGCTCAGAGAGTTGTCCCGCCATCAAGTACGACATAGCCACTCCTCGCAGTCGCCTATTGCATCGAGTCAAGCATGTCCAGTACTGATGAGCTCACGCCGGAAAGCGGCAGTGGCGGGTTTTGGCACCCGCCACCGCCGCTTTCTACATGCGTTCGCTACCGTGGGTAGCGGCGAGTAATTAACCCGGCAGCAGCACGTCGAGGATCTCGGCGTACACCAGCCGCGTGGCGCCCGTATTAACAGCTACTATTGCAAAGTCGCTGGCGGCGCCGGCGAAGAGCTCGTACTCCCGGATCACAAGCCGCAATGGTGGCAATGGCTTGGGGAGGGGAGGCAGGGTATATTCGCCGCTCCACAGCGTTCCGTTTCCCACGGACCTGCTCTGCAGCACAAGCGATCCCTTATCCACCGGTATCCACCCTAAATCGGGATCCGCTGCTGAGCCGCCGACGAACTGCTGCTCCAGGCTCACAACCACCTTATTGGTGGTGCGATAGGGCGCGGGCCCGGATACAGCAATGCGCATCTGCTGTGGGTCTTTGCTGTCGAAGGTGACGCTCGCGGTACGATCGGGCGCGATCTGCGAGAAGTCGGCGAGCAGCAGGCGCGAGAGATGCGCGTTGGCGATCGAGTTTGGCTGGTAGCGCGCCAGCACAAACCGGACGAAGGGGTAGTAGGCAAGGCCGCCACTCAGCGCGATATCGGAATACCACAATCTGCGATCGGGGTCGTACGATACCTCGTGACCGGCGACGGCCACGGCCACGCCCGATTGCTCGTCAATACTCAAGCCGTTCGCGGTGCGAACAGCATTCGTGAAACTCCCCAGGGTCGGTGCTATTGGCGACGGCGCGTCGTGCGATCGCCAGATGGGATCAAGACCCCACTGGGTTATGTGCGAGCCATCCGGGGTCTTATAGTTGTAGAAACCCTTTAGGATTCCTCCGCCCCGTATAGCACGGAACGAATGTTCCGGCGGCAGGACCACCCCCAGCAGCTCCCCGTCTCCGGAGGAGAACCACGGGCGTTCGAGGTATACGCGGAGACCTCCACCCTGTCGCTTGGTAGTGATACCGTCGCTGCTCGAGGCGGTCTCGTGCCCGAAGGTCGGCACGATATAGAGCAGCTTTGGCGATGCCGGACGTGCCGAGCTCGGCACGTCTATCACGCCGAGCGGCAGCGCCTGAATGCTTGTTGCCTTGGGATGCTCCGGGTCCGGCTTGGTCAGCGAGCCTGTGTCGCTCGATTGGGTGAGCAGCGAAGGCTTGGCCTTGATCTCGTCCGGAGTGAATGGAAAGTACTCGCGGTAGCGGGTTGTGGCGACGGCAGTATATGCCACCCGGTGGTACTTGGTGTTGCTGAACTCGTGGGTCAGGAACTTTTCGTCGACATCCACGGTGGTGGCAGCGTCATGCGGAAACATCAGGTACTTGTCGCCGTAATTGATAGGTATCTCGGAGACATGGCCGTGGTTATCTACCACGTCGGGTCCCGGCTTGCTCACGTCGTCTATCGGCTCATACCAGCGCCCCACCAAGTCGATCTTGATGGTGCTATTGCCGCTGATGTGCATCGGCTTGTCGACCAGCGTGGCGTTGGTCTCGCCGGTCTGCCGTACCGCATTTAACGCATGGCTGAAGCGGGGCTTGATCAGCGGGCGCTGCACCGCGTGCACCAGCGTGATCTCGTGGAACGGCGTGAGCAGCCAGGCGAGTCCCTCTTGCACCGGCTTCAGGAAAACGTTGCCGAATCCCGCGGCGACGATCCAGTCCCAGATGGCCAGCAGCGCGATAGCACTGGAAACCGGGCGAGAGCTGTAGCGCACGACCACTAGCTCACCCTTTGGCAATTCCACGGTGAGGAGTGGGGACGGACTGTGCTCCCATTTTGGCGGATTCGGCGTGGCCGTCTCCTTTATGCCCTTCAGCAGCATCCTGAAGGTGCCAAGATAGGGCCAATGGCCGCCCCAGGACGGGTCCGTGAATGCCTTGCCGGCCGGATAGCCGGGTAGGCCGACGAATGTCGTTCCTTCCCCTATGGGGTCCGGCATATATGGCAGGGTCAGATGATCGACGTTGTGCGGCAGAGGCTGATACGGAGGCTTGGGCTCCATGGGCAGGTTGACGTCGGTATCGGTAATCACCTGGTACCACGACTTCCCTGCCGGCGGCGGGTTGTCGAACATGCCGTGCGTCTCCGCCATCATCTCGCTCGTCTTGGGCGGCAGGAAGTGGCGTTCGGCATCCTTGTTATAGGTTGGCGAGGACTGGTCGGCAAAGTACTGATCGACGCTTCGGTCGAAGTCGCTGCGAATGACCATCCGCGCCATGGACTCGCCCGGGGAGCCCTTGATCGAGTGTCGCAAGGCGATGGCCGGAGCTGCCAACGGCTCCCAACGGGCATAGAAGATGGGGCTCGTATGTACGGCGGGCAACAGCGCGCCCGGGGCGCTGGGATCAATGCTGTGACCGGCAATATCGACCATACGTGAGCGCGCCTTGTAGTAGTGCCCGAAGCGGAGCTTCGGCAGCGTACCCTTCGGAACCTTGAAGTCGACCGACAGGCCGTAGCGCGTGACGTCCGGGTTGTTGAGGTCCGCAGGCGTCCTGGGTTGCTCGCCGGTGTCACCCGGCGCGCCGGAATTGCCGGTATCGATGGGCGTGACGGGGCGGGCTGCCGCCAGGCTCCAGCCATGCCATCGGAAAACCTGCTCGTGCAGGTACAGGTCGCTCGGCGAACCGCCGGGGACCTGCGAGGTGGCCATGGCCACGAAGCCCTCGCCCGTGGAGGTCTGCTTCTGTTTGCCTGCCGGGGCATGCTTAAAGGTGAACGTGCCGTTGCGCAGGCTGATCGAATGCCACTTGTCGGTAAGCTTGTCCCAGATATCCACGGCGTATCCGCGCACCAGGTCGTCGGCGTAGAACTGCACAGGCGCGTTGGTTACAGCCGCGGTGTTGTGCGTGGCCGCGGCCTGGAAGCGCTGCGCCAGGTCGTAGGCACGGCCGGTATGGATGAGCGAGATGCCCGCCGAGCGCAGCGAGGGGACGCCCTGGTCCATCGATAGGCCCGCGGTCGGGCGTGCCACGTGCTCCATGACGTTGGCCATCATGCCGAGCAACTTCACCGGCGTGCCGTCAATATCCATCTGCGTGATGTCGAACGATTTCTTGTCGCTCAAGCGGAGCAGCAACTCGTTGCTCATATAAGAACCCGGCTGCGGCCTGGCTCTGAACCCGTACGCCTTGTCGAGTAAGTAATGGGTCTGCGGTCGCACGTTGGGCGGGCCATTGAACTTCGACGTGACCACCGATACAGTGGTCGCGGCGCCACCCGAGGGGATGCCTGGGTCGAACGGAATCTCAAGCTCGACCACCAGGCCCAGCCTGACCAACAATTCCGGATAGTTGCCCAAGGCGGAGACCATCTTGTGGAAGTCGAAGAGATTGTACAGGTCGGATTTCTTGGGCCTTGGCGGATGCGTCGAAGGATCGGCGGTATACGGCTGCGGGGTCTTGCGATGCATGAATAGATCGACCTGGTGGTAGTCACCGGCGACCCCGCCCGGCTGTTCACCTGGCGGGATAGCCTTGTGCTGCTTAAGTTGGGTGTAGATTGCCTCGGTCAGCAGCGAGTCCGTTGCGGTTCCTCTGAATTTTCCGGGCACGATCGGGCCGAACGTCTGGTACAGCGTCCGAATGTTGGGCAGATGGCCGGGGCTTTTGGCAACCGCCTGAATGATGCTGTTGTAGCGTGCCTGGATATCGTTTTGGATTCTGGAGGCGGGGAACGAGCGAATAAACTGGTTGGTGCGATCCTCGAACTTGAAGGGCGTAATGGGCGTTTGAGGAGTGAACAGCGCCTGCCAGAGGTCCATGTCCGGCTTGTCGCTTACCACCTGCGCGTTAACTGTCGGCCCGCCCGCGAAGTGAACCTTGAACTTTACATGCGCAACTGTCTCAGGCCAATGAAGCCAATCAGGAAAGTCGTTAAGCGTAGGCGCGCCGTTCTCCTGGAGGCGTGGGGATACGAAGACAGTGACACGGAGTTTGCCGTCCGTGCTAAACGGGCCATGCAGACCGTGAGGAATCGCGGTCCAGGTAATTGTTTGCTTTTTCATCTGTGGCCTCCTTTCACGCAAACGCTTCGAGGTATTGGTTCCAGTTCGGCTCGCTTACCTGGTCCGCGAACGTGGGATCGTTATGCGAACCGGCGAACTCGCGGTGAACCGAGGCCGAGACCGTAATGCTAAAGAATATGATGTGGACCGAGATGGTGAGCGTCGCATCGCCCATCACCTTGGTGTCTTTGCCATCCTTCTCATAGGTCAGATCCAGCTCGACGTCGATGGACGCGGAGATGATGCCGCCGAGCACGTCCACTTCGCCGTGGATATGGACGAATCCGGTGAGAATCGTCTGATCGTGCGGGTTCTTCTCCATCTTGAAGTAGATGCCGGCCATGATCGACACGCTGCCGCTGGCGATACCGAAATCGAGCGACAGCTCGGCGCCGAACTCGAACGACGCCTCCATCATGTCGAGGCCGTCGAGGCCCAGGCTGATGCCGAAGAAGCCGCCACCGCCGAGCATGGAGACCGTCAGCAGGAACGGATGCTCGCGCGTGCAGAAGTTGAAGTACACCTGCGCCGGACTGCTGCCGATGAAGGGAATGGTGACCTTGGCGCCGAACGAGATATTCTCAAGGCTGAAGATGCCGACGCCCAGACTCGGCAGATCGAAGGTGAAGCCCGCCTCAACGCCACTGGCCGTGATGTCGACGAACGGCGGATCGTTGAAGCCGTCGGTCGGGATGGCGTCCTTGAGATCGTTGACGAAGGACAGCGGCCCCTCGAACAGGACCTCGACGCCGCCGGCCGTCACATCGGGCTTCTCGCCGCTGCCTGCCTTGAACACGAGACCGCCAAAGCCGACGTAAATAATGTTCGCCAGATCCAAGCCGATTTTGCCGAGCGTGCCGACAATGTTGAAAGAAGGGTCCGAGTTACCGTCGAGCGGTATGTGCACGGTGGCGGTGACCGACAGGAACTTGTCCAGCGCCTTGAAGGGGCCGGAATTCTGCAGGTGCGGCGACCAGGTCAGGGTTGTGTCGATAGACGTGGGCAGCTGTGCATGCTTGAGGAGCGGGAGCGGATTCATGCCCTGCAGGTTGCTCAAGTCGTCTACGAGCTTCTTGAGATCCTTGGGGAACTTCGTAATCGCGGTGTTCAGGGCAGTCGCATCTCCCTGCAGCGCGCCCAAATTGGCCGCGCCCAGATCCGCCACCAGCTTGTCCAGATCCGTAATGAGCGTGGTCAGATCCGTAACGACCGTACTGAGGTCCGTGATGATCGTATTCACGTCGCCCAAGAGGTCCGTCACAATGCTTGGCAGCGAGGTCAGCGCATTGTGAAGTGTGTTCATAGGTGACTTCAGCGTGGCAAGAGCGGATCGCAGCGGGGCCAACTGGCCTTGCAACGTTGCGCGTGCCTGAGCGCTAAGCGAGGAAAGGTTTCCCTGCAGTTGGGAAGTTGCCTGCGAGACGAGCCCGTCCAGCGTGTCGGGTGCGCTTTCGATCGACTGGACGAGCGAGAGCACCTTGAAGATCGGCGTCAGGGACGGCAGCTTGATGATTGACGAAAGCGGTACCGCCCCCAGGATCTTCGCGTCGTTGTCGAAGAACGACTGCAGGAATGCCCCGACGTCCGGCACGTTGCCGCCTGCCACCTGGTCGACCATGTCGCCGCCCACTGGGCCCATAACGCGCGAGAGCGCGCTGATCGCCAGGTTGGGCGTGACCACGCCGGGTGTGCCGGTGCCGCCTGAATTACTGCCGCCAAACGAAACCTTCGGTCTCGAGCCCGCGCTGCCGAGGATTTCCGCGAACACTTCGCCTGAGTTGCTTGCGCCGCCCAGGTCGTGCTTCAGATAGTGATCGCTCAACTTGATTTGCGGCTTCTCCCCGGTGCGTAACATCGCCTCCACGGCCGGGATGCTGACGGTGGAAGAGGCCATGATGGGGTAGAAGCGGGGTTGGTCGTCGGGGATCTGTGTGGTATTGGGCGGGACGAAGGCGTCGAAGGTGATGTCCTTGGCGTGTAAGGTGGTGTCGCCCAGCCTGTTGCTCGGGGCGAACGCGACCTTGGCGCCGTGGGTCGGGCGAGTGTGCCGGCTCGGATACGCCCCACTAGTGGACTCGTACAGCGTGCGCACCTTATTCATGGGCACGTCTTTGAAGGCCAGGGAGTTTTCGACGCTGATGAAGGCAAGCGGCGCCGTGAAGTCCGTGAGCTGGCCGGCGATGTCTTCGCCGATCAGGTGGAAGAGGAAATCCTTCCCGCCGATTTTCGGCCAGAACGCATCGGTGCTGCTGGTACCCACGCTCGGGTCAATCTTGCTTGGCGGGTCCAGGTCCGGTGTGGTCTTGGTGGTGATATGCACCTTCTTGAAGGGCATGGCGCGGTCGATGCTGCGGCCGTCCGTATCGTGGAAGCCGGTGGTCCCGAATAGCTTGATTGGCTCGCGCACGATGATGAACATGCGCTGGAACAGATAGGCGATGTTTCGCCCATTTTGGACGTAGAATTTCCGCTCGGTGATTTTCACCAGCGACGCACGATGGCCGAACGGGAACAGGTAGCCCTTATAGACGACGCGGACGTAGTTATCACGTGCCTGGGTGCCGCGGTGTTGCCACTCTTCAAGCGCGACGCCGATGTGGTAGCCCTTGCTCCAGGCGCCACGCACGTCGACCCAAGCGCCGAGCGTCGTGAGCATCAACCGGTTCACTTGCACGGGCAGTGGATCGTACTTTGGCACATCCAGCGTTGCGGGCGCAGAGCCGGCCGGGTATAAGGTCGTGAGCTTTACGAGGTCGAAACGGTCTTGCCCGGTGAGCGACATGCGGAAGGGCGCGTTTTCGGCGAGACGAGCTGCCTGGGGATAGTCCTGTGACCAGACGGCGCGAATGGTGCGAAGGTTCTGCCCGAGATCGACGGGCTTCCCACCGGAATAAATGTCCCTGGTGACCTTGTATGTCTTGCCCTCGGGCGTGTCGCTTCGCTGGTAAGCATAGTGCTCGTCGAGCACGAAGGTCTGGCTTGGCGTGGAGGGTGTCGCGTTGGTTTTGATCTTCACGCCAAGCCGTGTGTGCCAGAGCTCCGTGCGACCGCCATGCGTTACCGGTCTGAAGGCGTGCAGCCAACTCGAATAGCGGTTTGGAGAAATTTTCAGCCGCCAGGGGATCTCGAGCGATGTTTCGGTCGATAGTGGCTCCCTGATCGGTGGCCTGACCTGGTGCCTGACCTTGGGGGGCTTTTCACCGGCGGGCAGCGCCGTGGGCGGCACGCTTGGCGTGTATTGCGGCCAGTCCAGCAAGGCGTCGAGCGTGAGCGGCAAGGAGGAAAAGCCCGTCGGCATGGCAAATACAAGACGGCTCTCATCCGCCAGTCGAGATTGAGCGGGTATATGCGGTGGCCCCTCGGGAAATTCACCGCTCTTGCCCTTGTCGGGGTCGGGCTTGGCGCCCGGTCCAGGGTAGTGGCTGGGCACCGGCAAGGCAGGCAATACGCGGAAAAACGCCTGCTCAGCGATGTTTTGGCCTTGTATGTGCACCGCCAGGTACGAGGGTGCGTTCCGATTGGCCGGCACCATCATCGGGGCCTTGTTCTTGGCCGAAGTGTCGAGTTTCATATTAATGAATTCGAACGTCAGCGCCAGGAGATCATCGGGCCGAATCACCGAGAGCCTCAGGTTGATCAGCGTGAAGCGCTGGAACGAGTCTTGAGGATGGTCGGAGACGGTGACCTGGGCGGCGTGCGGGGAGCTTGTCTTCGCCAGTCCCTTGGCTACGAATGCCAAATGCGTCCCTGCTGCCACGGAAGCTGGTTCCACAATGGCGCCGCGCACCGGCACGGAGACCCGGAGCACGGCAGGCGTGCACTGGATGGCCTTCGTGGCGCCGGCATGCGCAAGTAACTCGAATGGCGGGGTAGCTGCTGAATCGCCGACCTCCACCGCGCAACCACCGGCATTGAGCCAGGTTGGTTGCTGATGGAATCGCGCCACGACAGAGGTGTGATCGCCGGCCGCGTTGAATGCCACGGCATACCGGATGCCGGTCAAGTTAATTGGGAAGGTGGCGCCGTCAACACCCTTCAGGCCGGTGTGCGGGTGGAAGGTCACGCCCTGAGCCGCCTCGGCCACGAGTGCGCGCGTACGGTTACCGGCGGTATCCTCACCCAGCTCCACTCGCACCGTGTTGAAGGCGTCGGGCGCCGTCACCAGTTGCCAGCGCCCAGTCCGCTGCAATACAGGCTGTACCTGCCACGTACGGCTGCCCCGCCAGAGGACGACCGCCGTACGTTTCGCGCTTGCTGCGCTCAGCAAGCTCGGCTCACCTCGCTCCATGAGCGTGATCAGCACCGTGTCCGACACGAGCGACTGGCTCTGGCCCTTAAGCGAGCCGATACCGTCGCCCGCCAGCTTAAATGTCCAATCTGGAGAATATGTTGACTCAGCAGTACCGTTGAGCGAAAGGGAAGTAGCGGCGCTCAATGGGAAGTGCAGGTGGTTGAAGCGGACCTTCGAGCGGACCATTTCCAGGCCGGCAAGCCATCGCTCGAAATGCGTGGTGCCTGAGAACGTTCCAAACGCCATGTCAAGGCGCATGCGCGAGCCGGTGGCTCCGCGACGTATCTCGCAGATGAAATCGGCGGGTACATCCGTGCCGGGATAGCGGGCCCCTCGCAACTCTACGCGAATCAACTCTAGGTGTTGTGTTAGGTGGAGGCTCGGCGATCCGGCGAAGCGGCGGGTGTCGATCACCCAGCGCTCGTGGCCGCCAAGGAGAAAGGCTATCCTGTTCTTCCCGCGAACCAGCTCAAAGGAGCCGAGCGCCGTGCTTTCCATGACACGGAGCGCGGGAGATGCGCCAGCAACGGCTACGCCGGCCAGGCCAAGCGCCTGGCGTCGTGTAACTGTCATGCTGCTATCTGATGGATCCGGCGTGTCGCACACGGGGGCGGCACGCGAGGCACGAAGGGCGGCCAGGTTAAGGAGCGCGCGTCGCATCCCGTCGTCTCCAGTCACTCTTCCCATGGCCAGCGGAATGCCGGCGTTGCATGTTCAACGCGCGTGCCAGACCCCGTTCGCCATGGGCGAGCGCCCATATGGCATTGTGGATATGGTTCGCATCTCGCCCCCAAGCATACTCTGCCATTGGGGCCTTGTATAGCGTTAATTTCCTACGAGAACGCAACGAAAGTACTGAAATTTCGTACAAATCCGGCAGATCACCGCGCGATCACGCTCAGTGATTAGGCCTTCCGCGGCCGATCTGCCTGCCGGATCACGAAGCGCATGGCGCTGACTGTATCCGAGACGGCACAGACTTTGTTATCCACCACGCCGGCTTCGGCGCCCGCATCGATCAGCGATTCCTGCACGATGTAGCCGGGCTGCCCCCGCTTTGGCGTGAGCAACCAGATACCGCCGGCGGGTTGGATGCGTGACTTCCAGTAGGCGAGAAGCGACACGGCGTCGGTCGTGTCGTCCACGGTGGCAAGCACCACATCCGGCGCTTCATCCGACGCGGCGACCGGCCTGCCGGAGCGCTCGAGTGCCCGCGCCCGCAACTCCAGGTCGAGCGGCCAAGCGGTCTCCACGATAGCGACGGCAAAACCGGGCTTAATCCCCAGCTTGTCCACCACGTCCCGGTGGCCATAATCCTTATGCGACATAGCGCACCTCCCTGCTCGACTAACTATAATAGGTAGACTGGGTCGCGCTTCAAAGGATGGGGAGCAGCAGCCGCGGCGGGAGGAATTGCTGGATAGAGATGGGTCCTTGGCGCCTGGCATTATTCGCTTGACACCTATGGGTGTACATGCTACTGTTGCCCCACTTGTGAGAACGTTTACAGAGCTCAGAAGCGGGGCAGCGGCGTTAGAGACCTAACGCCGATCATTTAGGGGGGAGGAGCTGATCCGTGGCGGTCAAAAAATTCCGTCGGGGCCTCGTAAGTGTTCCCTTGTTTATAACCCTGGTCTCATCGAGCGTCATTGCGTATTCTCAGCCGGCTCGGTCCGCCGGGATGATCACCCTGAACATCGCGGGGTGCTGGACTGACAGCGGTCAAGGTGGCTCGTTCCAGCGCGTCGTCAACATGTACAACAAAGTGCAGAACAAAGTACACGTTGTCCCGACGTACAATAACGGCGTCGCCAAGATTCTCACACAAGAGCTCGGCGGCTCCCCGCCGGACGTGTACTTCGATTGCTCGACCGCCGAGGTGGGCTCCTGGGCCAAGAACGGCTATATCCTGCCCCTACAGCCGTATATCGATAAATCGCACTTCGACGTCGGCACAATTACCGATTCGGCGCGCCGCTATATCACCTACCAGGGTCAAAGCTGGGCGATGCCGTTCCTCGAAGACACCTTCATGCTGCTGTATAACCGCACGCTCTTCAAGCAGGGAGGGCTCGATCCCAGCAAGCCACCGGCTACATTCGAGCAGATGCGGACATATGCCGATAAGCTGACCAAGGTTGATTCGAGTGGGAAGATTACGCAGCTCGGCATGCTGCCGACCTGGGCGGGCTCCGATTTCGTGGGTACCTGGCTGCCGGTCTATATCACCGCATTCGGCGGCACGCTGATCGACTCCAGCGGCAAGCAGGTCACCGCTAACTGCCCGCAATGCGTGCAGGCGCTGCAATGGGAACGCTCCTACTACGATAAGTGGGGTGCGTCGCGCATCGATCGCTTCTCCTCGCAGTTTGCCTCGCTGGCCTCCGCCGCCGGCAACGCATTCTTCAGTGGGAAGACGGCGATGGTCATCGAGGGCGAATGGAATCCTAAATTCGCCGCGGAATACGCGCCGAAGGTGGATTGGGCCGTAGCGCCGCTACCCTATCCGGCAGGCCATCCCGAGCTGCTCGGCTCCGGCATGGCTGGCGGCAACCCAGGCATGATCATGAAGGGCAGCAAGCACCCCGACGAGGCCTGGAACTTCCTTCGCTGGATCGAGACGCTGCCGCCGACCATGGCCTTCGCCAACGCAATCAACAATGTGCCGCAGCTGAAGGCAGCCCTGAGCTCACCGCAGCTCGATTCGAATCCCAAGTATCGCCAGTTTGTCCACTATGCGTTTGGCCCCAAGGTGGTAGTCTTCCCGGTAACGCCGGTCTCGAGCGAGTTCGCGAATGAGTTGACTCAGATCGAGGATCTCGTCGTGCACGGCAAGATGACCCCTAAAGCCGGACTCGATAAGGTAACGAAAGATATTCAGGCCAAGCTCGGCGGTAACTCCGTCCCGTAAGCACGGCGCAATGCAGCACGTCCAGTGGCCGGCCGGTGAAGATTTGCTTCCGGCCGGCCACTGGACGTGCGATCGCGTCGTCCACTGGTTCGCTGGCCTCGGAGGCTCTCTATGCTGGCCCTGCCTCGCCCCCGGCGTATGAGTAAGGAGACTCGCCGCAATCTGGTGGCGGGATTGATCTTCTCATCTCCGTTCACGCTGGGTTTCCTCGCCTTTACCCTCTACCCGATGGTCGCCTCGCTGGTCTACAGCTTCCAGCACTACAACGGGGGTGGCGAGCAGTACGGGGTCCAATGGCGAAACTATACCTACCTGTTTCAGAGCGACGATCAGTTCCATCAGGCTGTCTTTAATACCCTGTATATGGTGGTGCTTGGCGTGCCCCTCACGCTGGTGGTGGGTTTCCTGAGCGCGGTGCTGTTGAACCTGCCGGTGAAGGGGCAAGCGATCTATCGCTCTGCTTTCGTGCTGCCTGCCTTCCTCCCCCTGGTGCCCGTGGCCATGCTCTGGAACTGGATGTTCTCGGCCGAGAATGGCATCGTGAACTACGTGCTCGGTTTCCTGCACCTACCGCAACCAGGCTGGTTGATCGATCCAGGCTGGTCGAAACCCAGCTTGATCCTGCTCAATCTCTGGACCGTCGGTACGGTGACGATCATTTACCTGGCGGCGCTGCAAGACGTGCCCGAGGCGCTCTACGAAGCGGCGGAGCTCGACGGCGCCGGCTGGTGGTCCCGGCTCCGCCACGTGACCCTGCCGATGGTCTCATCCGCCAGCTTCTTCAACCTGATCACCGGCGTCGTCGCTACCTTCCAGATTTTCGCCACGGCTTACGTGATCACGCTCAATACCTACAACCAGAACGTGGTGGGGCAGCCGCAGGGCTCGATGATGTTCTATCTCATCTATCTCTGGCAGCAAGCCTTCACCTATGCCAGGATTGGCTATGCGTCGGCCATGGCATGGCTGCTATTCGTGGCGATTATGATCGTCACGGTGGCGCTGTTCATCGGCTCGCGCCGCTGGGTCTACTACGCGGGAGACGCACGATGAAGGCCGGTATCACAATAACCGGTCCCGTGGCCACTGAGGAGGCGGCCGGGGTGGTCAGGCGGCCCGAGAGCGCAGTGGGACTCCGCAACCGCCGCTGGCGCTCGCTCGGGCTTCATGCCATTCTGAGTGTCACGGCGTTACTGTTCGCGTTCCCTGTCATCTGGATGGTGATTAGCTCGTTCAAGAGCCAAGACGAGGTGGCCAGTGTGCCGCCCACCATTTTTCCAAAGTCCTGGCTGCTGTCCAATTACTCCGATGCCGTCCACTACATCGACTTTGGCCGCTATACCTTCAACACCGCGCTGATCAGCTCTCTGGTGGTGGTCGGCACGGTCTTCTCGTGCTCGGTCGCCGCATACGCCCTGGCCTGTATCGCCTGGCCGGGGCGAAACGCTGTATTTGCCCTGGCCCTGAGCACGATGCTGCTGCCGTATCCGGTGACAATCGTGCCCTTATTCTTGATCTTTCGTACCCTTGGCTGGACCGGCGCCCACGATTGGCACACGATTCTCCCGCTGGTGGTCCCGGCCTTTGGCGGCAATGCGTTTTTCATCTTCTTGTTGCGACAGTTCTTCCGCACCATTCCGCGCGACCTGCTCGAGGCTGCGCGCGTCGACGGCGCCACGTACCTGACCACCTTTCTGCGCATAATTTTGCCGCTCTCACGCCCTGCCCTCTCTGTCGTGGCCTTGCTGGCCTTTCTCAACACGTGGACCGATTTCTTTGCGCCGCTCGTGTACCTCAATGATCCAAATTGGTACACCCTCTCGATCGGGCTGCAGCAGTACAAGTCGCAACATGGCGTGCAAGTCGGTCTGTTGATGGCCGCCTCCGTGCTCTTCGTCCTGCCCATTGTGGTGCTGTTCTTTGCCGCGCAGAAGACCTTCATACGCGGCATCACCATGTCCGGCATTAAGGGGTAGCGTGGCCTAGCCAGGCAACGGCCCAGGCGTGCCTTATCAGGCCATTCACCCTCGGACCCCTCATCATGCGGGAGCGTCGCCTCGCGATCTGATAACGTTTACATGCATCAGCAGGCATGCGAATTAGGAGAAATTATGGATCGGTTACGAGTCGGTGTTGTCGGATGCGGCGGCGTCGCCCAGATTATGCACTTGCCCTATCTCCGCGAGATGGACGATCGCTTTGAGATCGCGGCGCTATGTGATATCTCGCCCAAGGTGCTGCAGGCCGTCGGCGACCACTACGGCGTGGCCGCTCGCTACACGGACTTCCGCGACCTGGTCGCCCATGATCTCGATGCCGTGCTGGTGCTCACCCCTGGATCCCATGCGCCGGCCGCCATCGCCGCCGCCCGTGCCGGTCGCCACGTGCTGGTGGAGAAGCCTATGTGCTTCACGCTGCGTGAGGCCGACGAGATGATCGCCGCGGCGAACGAGCACAACGTGACCCTGATGGTGGCCTACATGAAGCGGTTCGACCCCGGGTACCGCTACGCCCAGCAGGCTGTTCGCCGGCTTGCCCATCTACGCGCCGTGGAGGTGCATATCTGGCACCCCTCGGAGCCGCAGTACCTGGGCCATCACCGAATCAGTCGCGCAAACGACGTACCGGCAGCGGTGATCGATCGGCTGCGGGCGGAAAGCGACGCGCTGGTGCGCGAAGCCATAGGCGATGTGCCGGGCTGGCTCAGCTTCGCCTATGTCGAGGTGCTGCTCGGCAGCATTATTCACGACATCAATGCCCTGCGCGGCCTGATTGGCGCGCCGGACGAAGTGCTGAGCACCGAGATCTGGGCAGACGGCAACGCCGTGATGAGCACCTTCCGCTACGGGAATGACGTGCGCGGCGTGCTGACCTGGACGTTCCTCGACGACGTGCGGAACTACCGCGAGGACCTGGCCTTTCTCGCCACAGATGGGCGCGTGGAACTCTGCTTCCCCTCTCCATTCTTGAAGAGCGTGCCCACCCCGGTAATTGTCGAGCGGATGCAGGACGGCGTCTACACGCGGCAAGAGCACCATGTCAACTTCGAGGAGGCTTTCAAGGAAGAGCTGGCGCACTTTTACGAGTGCGCCACCACCGGCAAGCCGCCACTCACCAGCGGCGAGGAAGGAAAAGCCGACGTGGCCCAGGCCATCGACATGTTCAAAGCGTTCAGGGGCGGCTGAAACACAGATGACGCAGATACGACAGATGACACAGATGGGTGGGAGCGTGTCGAACGTGGTGATCGCAGCTACGAACTGTGGAGATGTCCGAATGGCGGGCACGGCTGGCGGTCACTCTCGGCACCTGAAGCACAGATGCCGCAGATAGCACAGAGAACACAGAGAACACAGAAACCTGAAACACAGATGACGCAGATATGACAGATGACACAGATGGATAGATGCGGACTTCGTGTGACGCAGATTCTAAGCTAGGGACCGAAGAGGCACACCCTATATCGAGTTGTGCCAGGGAACTAGATATGATGATCTCAAGCCTTGTGGTCTCCAGAGTGTCAGCTTGAGTCGCTGACTGTTCACCATCGGCAACGTGGCAGGCCGTGCCAGGGTGCGCGGCCAGCGAAGCGGATCCACATAGACCAATCGCTTGCGGGATAGAGCAATCGCTATTGACCAATCGCTTGCGGGATAGAGCAATCGCTTGCGGCTTGCGAATAGTGACTACATTACGTGCTCTATCATTAATTTCTAGGCCATCGTTGGCACATAGAGATCTCAGTAGCAGAGGACGGTGACCCCGATGCGTATCGGCGTTTTCACGGATAGCACGCTCAATCTCTCGCTCGAGGATTCGCTCGATCGCTACGTGGACTGGGGTATCGAAGCCGTGGAAATCGGCACCGGCAATTTCTCGCCGGCCCCTCACCTCAACCTGGCCGAGATGCTCGCCGACGCGGATGCGCGCAAGCGCCTCCTGGCAACGCTTGAGCGCCGCGGACTGACCCTGAGCGCCCTGAACTGCAGCGGTAACCCCATCCATCCACGGAAGGACGTTGCCGCCCACGACAGCGGTGTGATCCGCGATACCATCCGCCTCGCCTCCGAGCTAGGGATCGATCGCATCGTGACCATGAGCGGCTGCCCCGGGGCGCCGGGCGGTGGCGAGCATCCCAACTGGGTCACCTTTACCTGGCCGGACCATTTCAACGAGCTGCTGCAGTGGCAGTGGGACGAGGTTATCACGCCCTATTGGCGCGAGACCGCCGCCTTCGCCAAGGCACATGGCGTGCTCCTATGCTTCGAGATGCATCCCGGTATGAGCGTGTACAACACGGCCTCCCTGCTCCGGCTCCGTGCCGCCGCGGGCGAAAGTATCGCCGCCAACCTCGATCCCAGCCATCTGTGGTGGCAGGGAATGGACCCACTGGAGGTGGTGCGCGCGCTCGGCCCGGCCGTCGGTTTCGTGCATGCCAAGGACACCCGCATTGACCCGCGCAACACCGCGATCAATGGCTGCCTGGACACGACCATGCCCCAGGTACCGGGCCGGATGCCCTGGGTCTTCCGCGCCGTGGGGTACGGGCACGGCGAATCCTGGTGGCGCGACTTCGTGAGCGTGCTGCGAATGGAAGGCTACGACGGGGTACTGAGCATCGAGCAGGAAGACCCGCTGATGGGCCTGGAAGAGGGGACGCGGAAAGCCGCGGAGTTCCTCAAGCCAATACTCTTCGTCGGATGAAAGAGCTCAAGGTTGCGATCGATGCAGCCATCGCCGCGTCCGAATGCACGCGCAGGGAGTTTGCCCGGCCAAGCGGCATCAAAGCGAAGTCTGAGATGGATTTCGTCACCGCCACCGACGAAGCGGTCGAGAAACTGATGGTGGAGCGGCTGCAGGCGGCATTTCCCGAGCATCGCATCCTCGGCGAGGAGAGCGCCAAGCCGCCGTGGCATCTGGACGAGGGAACGGTTTGGGTGCTCGACCCTGTCTGCGGCACCGAAAGCTTCGCATTCGGCCTACCGCTGTTCTGCACCAACATCCTCCTCCTGCGCGACGGCGAGCCGGTGCTGGCTGTCGTTGCCGAGGGATTGCGCGACGAGATCGTCTATGCCGTACGCGGGCAGGGGACGCAGTTGTTGAGCGCCGGCGGCGCCGTTACGTCACTCCGCGGTCACATCACGCGCACCACCATGGTGAATTACGACTGCGGGTATGCGCGCACGGAGAATCGCATGGCGTTCCCCGCGGCGGTGGTAAGCGAGCTGGCGCGCCGGAACCGCTACAGTGTGCGTGAGCTGGGCACCAGCGCCACCTTGCCGATGCAAGTGCGCGGCGTGCTAGCCGGGAACATCTTCGACGCGGCCTGTCCCTGGGACCTCGGCGCCGGCGCCTTCCTGTGCGAAGAGGCCGGCCACCCTGTCTCCGCGCACGACGGCAGCCCTTGGCGACCGGACGGCAGCCCGATCGTCACCGGCCGCGACGCTGCCACCCACGCCGAGCTGCTGGACGTCCTACAGGCGGCGCGGGCGGAAGTGTAGCGTCCGTTTCCGCCCGCCACTTGCTCATCCAAAGCCATTGCCGTTCCTCTGCGGCCATAACCAAGTAACTTGATTGGCTAACTAGAATCGGCTTGGTTACCTTAAATGTGCGCCGGGTTGGAGTGTCGCCCGGCATAGATGTACCCACTCAAAGAGGAGACGAGCCGATGTCCGCAGCTGATGAATTCTTGCAGGCTAACCAGGGCTACGCCGCCAATTTCACCAAGGGTGACCTACCGATGCCGCCTGGCAGACACGTGGCCGTCGTCGCCTGTATGGATGCGCGCTTGGATCCCGCGCGTGCGCTCGGCCTCGAGGAAGGCGATGCGCACGTGATCCGGAATGCCGGCGGCCGTGCCTCCGACGCGATTCGCTCCCTGGTCATCTCCCAGCAATTGCTGGGCACTCGCGAGGTCGTAGTCGTGCACCACACCGACTGCGGGATGCTTACATTCAGCGACGATCAGCTGCGCAAACAGGTCGAGCAGAAGCTCGGCACGCCTACCGATATGTCCTTCGACTCGTTCACCGACCTGGCCCAGAGTGTCCGCG
>JAQBPC010000199.1 GCA_028287725.1 Chloroflexota bacterium
CCTGCACGTTAGCATGCCGAATATGTGCCCTAATCCGGTTCGAGCAGCGCACCTGTACGAGGATTCCAGCCACAAGCACGGTACACTGTGCAACGTACCCCGATTCCTGAAGTAAGTGAGATCAACATGTGCGGAATCTTCGTATACCAGGGCCCAAGATCAGATGCGGCCGGCATCGTCCTCGAAGGTTTGAAACGCCTCGAGTATCGAGGCTATGACTCCTGGGGTCTTGCGGTCCCTGGTAGCGATGGATTGAAGACGGAGCGCCGCGTCGGCAAAATCGGCGCCGTATCCGCAAACGACGGGCCGATCGCCGCCCTGAACCCGAGTAACGTTGCCATTGGACATACCAGATGGGCAACACATGGGGGTGTTACAGAAGGCAATGCGCACCCTCACCTCTCATGCGATGGTAAGGTCGGCGTCATCCACAACGGTATCGTGGAGAATGCGGAGGAGCTCAAGGCGGAGTTGCTGGCCGGAGGCCATGTACTGGCCAGCGAGACCGATAGCGAGGTTATCGCGCATCTGATTGAGAACTTGCTCCGCGATCACCCCTTGCCCGAGGCAGTTCGCCTGGCTTTCAGTCGCCTGCGTGGGCGAAATGCGATCGTCGTGCTGAGTGCTTCGGCCGGCAAGGTTCTGGTGGTAGCCAAGAGCGGCTCGCCGGTTGTCATCGGTATCGGCGGTAACGAGTCGGCGCCGGAGTATTTTGTATCTTCGGACATGCCTGCATTGCTGGCGCACACCAACCGTCTGGTATGGCTGGGCGATCATGAGATGGCGACGATCGACGGCAGTTTGAAGTTCGCCTCTACGAGTACTGGGGAACCAATTAGCCGTCAGTCGGAGATCGTGGCGTGGGAGCCGGAGCAGGCGGAGCGCGGCGAGCATCCACATTTCATGCTCAAGGAGATCCTCGAGCAGCGTGACGCCGTGCAGCGTGCCATAAACCAGCCGCCGGCATTGCTTGATGAGGTGGCAGCGGTGATGCGTGTTGCCCAGGAAGTATGCTTCATCGGCTGCGGAACAGCAGGCGCGGTGGGCCGGATTGGCACGTACCTCTTCGCGGATATAGCGGGGCGGGCAACGAGCGCGATCCTTGGCAGTGAATTCAAAAACTATCGGCATTCATTGCACGAGCGCACGCTGCTGATCGCCATTTCCCAGAGTGGGGAAACGGCCGACCTGCTCGAAGCCGTCGACATCGCGCTCGCGCGCGGCAGCCGCGTGGTGGCAATAGTCAACGTGCCGGGCTCGATGCTCACGCGGAAGGCGCATTACACGCTGCTGGTGCAAGCGGGCCCCGAAAAGGCGGTCGCGTCAACCAAAGCAACCATGGGCCAGATCGCGGTACTTGGTCTGCTGGCCCATGCTTGCGCCGGTCAGGCCGCGCACGGCCATGCTCTGCTGACGAACGTCGCATCACACATCGATGCGCTGACGACACCGGACTACATGGGCCGTGTAGCTCGCCTGGCCAATCGGCTCGCCGGCGAGGACGATCTGTATGTGATTGGCCGCGGCATTAATTACCCTGTTGCGCTCGAAGCGGCAATCAAGGTCCAGGAAGTCAGCTACATCCACGCGGAAGGCATAGCCGGAGGCGAGCTCAAGCATTATGCCATCGCACTTATCCAGCCAGGGACTCCCTGCATTATTCTTGCCTCGAATGACGATGCCCGCGCCGAAATTCTCAGTAACGCGGCACAGGTCAAGGCGCGCGGCGGCATGATCATCGGCGTCGGCCCGGAAGATAATCCTATCTTCGACGAGTACCTGCCGGTTCCCGATGGCGGCGGTCTTTCACCTTTATTGACCCTGATTCCGATGCAGATTCTCGCGTACTACCTGGCCTGCGCCAGGGGCAACGACCCCGACATGCCGCGAAACCTCGCGAAGAGCGTAACGGTCAAATAGGTCGGAATACATAGGAGCAAATTCCGCACCGCCCGAAGTCCTGGTCAAACCGGCACCGGAGCATGCCGCGCCGGGCCGGGCAGGCCGCTTATCTCGGCCGGCGCTCGATCAACCAACGGCGTAATGTCCGGCGTCTGAAGTGCCCACATCGCAATGTCGTCTTTCCGCATGAATACGACACCAGGCTGGCTCTGTGCGTAGCGTATGAAGGACTCCAACGCACGAATGCGCGCAGGCCTCCCCGAAATGCGATCGTGGTTGCTTATCACCATCATCCGCCGCCGGGTCGCCGCCTCCGCATAGAGTTGATCGAACTCGTCCTTGAGCACTTGCAGATGGTCTGACGGCGAGTAATTTGTAAAGTTGAACGACACGATATCGTTGAGGTGAAGTGTGTAGGGGACGGTTACGAACGGCTGGCCGTTGATCCGCTGGGTGAAGGGCTCGTCACGGCTCACGTCGTCGACATGGTAAATGAAGCCCAGGGACTGCAGGATCTCGAGAGTGTGGACGCTGCCTCGAAGCCAATAGCAGTTGTATCCGATCGGCCGCTGTCCCGTGGCGCGCTCAACACTCTTCATGCCGCTCCGAATGAATGCTCGCTCCTCATCGGGCGGCAGCGCATACTGTGCCTCCCACCGCTCGCCGTGGGCCACACACTCGTGCCCGCGGCGAGCCACTTCCCGTGCCAGATCTGGGTTCCCATCAACAGCCTCGCCGACCATATAAGCGCTCACTTTGATGCCGGTGCGATCGTACAGCTCGAGCAAGCGCGGAACGCCCTCACGCATCCCGTATTCGAAGAAGGTATTGGTCGGGAGATCGGGATATCCGGGCTGGATCGGCTCGGTAATTGGTCCGCCTGCACCGGAGATGGGTTGGCTCGTTCCCTCAAAGCCAAGGGAAATGGTAATCGCGAGCCTGGCGCCATCGGGCCAGAAGGTCTGCTGTGCCATTGTAAGAACCCCTGCGAATTCGTTGGTGCGACCGTGTGAGCTTCGGCGCGCACCATTCCATGCTAGCAACGGGAGCTTTAGGTGCCCGTTCGCGGGGTGAAGGGGTACATCACGGTGCTCAAGGCGTAGGCGACCATCGACGGGCCAAGTTGAATGCGCGCCTGCGCGGCCGAGCGAACGCCGGTAGGCACGACGAATGCGCGTGGGGGAAGTACGGTACGTCGCCGGATCGATGAAAGAGTTTGCACCGGATTTGGCATTCCCGTCTTCCAGCGGTGGCACATTAACGTAGCAATGTCGATAATCGGTAAAAGGGCCGCGGATCGCCTTGCCCTATGAACTGATTGTTGACACTTGCCGGCCCACGGTTACGCTCCGATGCCTCTGCAGTCGGAGGAACGAAGTAAAGTGGCGGTGCTCACGAGTCCATGAGGTAGTTGACATGAATGACCAGCGCCGCAACGCTCCACCAGACAGCGGCTCCCCGGCCGGCACGGGGAGCCGGCCGCCGCGCAGGCGCTTCTCAGGACGCTCCTGGCTGATCACCCTTGTACTGGTGATCATCTTTGACCTTCTATTCTATCTGCCGGCCATGAATACCTCGAACGCAGGTCCGCAGGTGACGCTCTCCTACAGTACGTTTCTTGCTCAAGTGCGCGCCAACAACATTGCGACAGCGCAGATTGCTACCGATACTGCCACAGGCAACTTCAGGAAGCCGTTCCACACTGCCAATAACACCACAAACTTTACACGCTATTCCACCACCTTGCTGCCTATCACCGATCCCACTCTCGTACCGTTGCTCGAGCAACAGGGCGTTCAAATCACCGGGCAGAGCACAGCGACGCCGTTATGGCTCACCGTACTTACCCTGGCTTTGCAAGCGCTTCCGCTGCTATTCCTGGTCGGCCTGTTTTACTTCGGCGCACGGATGGCCCGGACTCAGCAGCAAGGCGTTTTTGGATTCGGCCAGAGCCGCGCGAAGGTCTATACCGAAGAACGACCTAACACGACATTTGCGGATGTGGCAGGCGTCGAGTCAGCTAAGGCCGAGTTGCAGGAGGAGGTAGATTTCCTGCGCGATCCCGGAAAGTATAGAAGGCTTGGCGCCCGTATCCCCAAGGGGGTTCTGTTGGTTGGACCGCCCGGAACGGGAAAGACACTCCTGGCACGTGCAGTGGCCGGCGAGGCGCGGGTGCCATTCTTCAGCATTAGCGCAACCGAATTCGTCGAGATGTTTGTAGGGGTCGGCGCAAGTCGCGTCCGGGACCTGTTTGCGAAGGCTAAAGCGAGCTCGCCATCAATCGTCTTCGTCGACGAAATCGATGCCATCGGCGCCAGACGCGGTGCTGGCCCCCTGGGCGGCGGGAATGACGAGCGAGAACAAACGCTCAATCAGTTATTGGTATCGATGGACGGTTTCGAGCCGAATGAAGCTGTGATCGTGCTCGCCGCCACCAACCGGCCCGAATTGCTGGACCCCGCACTTCTGCGCCCCGGCCGATTCGACCGGCAGGTCGTCGTAGACTTGCCCGATCGGAAGGGCCGCGAAGCTATCCTTCGCATCCACACGCGGCACATTCCCCTTGATCCGTCGCTAAACCTGAGCGCAATCGCGCAGTCTACGCCGGGAATGAGCGGCGCCGATCTTGCCAATCTTGCCAACGAGGCCGCCTTGGCCGCTGGTCGTCGTGGTGCAAACACGGTGACTCAAGCCGATTTCGACCAGGCTCTGGACCGCATCACGCTGGGCGCCCCTGGCGCCGCGCTCATGAACGAGGAGGAGCGCCGCACTGTCGCGTATCACGAGGGTGGCCATGCGCTCGTTGCGTTGTTCCTGCCAGGAGTGGACCCTGTCCATCGGGTCACCATTACGCCACGTGGCCGCTCGCTCGGCGTGACGCAGTTCCGGCCTATCGACGATCGGCGCAACTATCGCCGGACCTTCCTGCTTGACCGCATGGCGGTCGGCCTGGGCGGCCGCAGCTCCGAAGAAGTGGCTTGTGAGGAAATCACAACTGGGGCACAAAACGATCTCCAGGAAGTCACTCGCGTGGCGCGATCAATGGTGACCCAGCTGGGGATGGCCGACGAGCTTGGTCCCGAATACTACGGTGGCTCTTCCGACAGCGCGCTCGACGGTCGACGATATGCCCCATGGGAGCCCAAAGAGTACAGCGATGAGACGGCGCGGCGTATAGATGAAGCCGTGCACCGCCTGATCGAGGAGGCGCACCAGCGTGCACGAGACATTATTAGCGCGCACCGTGCCGCGCTCGATGCAATCGCCACAACGCTCATGCGTGAGGAGTCGTTAGATGGCGAGCGCCTCAGATCGATCGTGAACGC
>JAQBPC010000220.1 GCA_028287725.1 Chloroflexota bacterium
CGGGATTAATCGGCTCACCCACCGACCCAAGTAGCCGCAAAGAGCTCAAGTCGTGCGACTGCGCCCATTCCGTACCCCAGCCCATGTGCGCGCGAATGGCGGTAGGAGCCGTGTACAACACCGTCACCCCGTATCGCTCGATGATCGACCACCAGCGGTCACGGGCCGGAAAGTCGGGGGTACCTTCGTACAGGACGCTCGTGGCGCCATTGGCAAGTGGTCCGTACACTATATAGCTGTGGCCGGTAACCCAGCCGACATCGGCGGCACACCAATAAATGTCACTATCTTTTATGTCAAATACGGCCCGGTGGGTGCTGGCGCAGCCCGTGAGATAGCCACCGGTGGTATGCATGATGCCTTTTGGCTTCGCCGTGGTCCCACTGGTATAGAGCAGATACAGCATGTCCTCGCTGTCCATTGCCTCAGGGGGACAGTCTGTCGGTTGGCTGGGCACCACGTCATGCCACCAGACGTCCCGGCCGTCGACCATCGACACCTCGCTGCCGGTGCGTCTGACGATAAGCGCGGTCTCAATGCTGGGCGTACTCTCCAGGGCTTCATCACCGTTGGACTTCAGTGGAACAACTTTACCGCGCCGGTACGATCCGTCCGCCGTAATCAGGACCTTGGCTTCGGCATCGTTGATGCGATCGCTCAAGGCCGTTGCTGAAAAGCCGGCAAATACCACGGTATGTGGCGCGCCAATCCTGGCGCAGGCCAACATCGCCACGGGTAGCTCAGGAATCATCGGAAGGTATATGGCGACGCGGTCCCCACGCGTAACCCCCATAGCTTTAAGAGCGTTTGCGCAGCGACCGACTTCGTCGTACAAATCCTGGTAGGTGATAGTGCGGGTATCGCCCGGTTCGCCTTCCCAGTAGTAAGCCACGCGATCGCCTCTGCCGGCGGCCACATGTCGATCGACGCAGTTATAGGCCACGTTGAGCTTACCGCCGATAAACCACTTGGCGAACGGCAGGTTCCACTCCAGAACGGTGTGCCAGGGCTCGAACCAATCGAGCCGTGCTGCCTCACCCGCCCAGTATGCTTCGGGATCCGCCGCGGCTTGCTGATAGATTTCGGCGGACCGCACATTGGCCTGACGCGTAAACTCTTCCGGCGGAGGAAAGCTTCGATGTTCCCGCAGGAGAGCCCCTATCGTTTCTGATGGCTGCTCAGACACGTAATCACCTCTCGGCTTTGAGTACACTGGACAATCGCCGGCAGTGGCGGCGCAAGTAATAACCTAAAATAGAGCATACCAGGAGCAGCAATCGATTAGAGGTACTAGAGACGCCGCCGCATGTCAGGGAAGTACCGTGCTGGCAACAGGATATGCCAGAAAACCCAGTAGCCCGGCCGCCGGAAGCGTGAGCACCCAGGCAAATACGATGTTGCCCGCAACGCCCCAGCGCACCGCGGAGAAGCGCCGCGTCGCACCTACACCCATGAGGGCGCCGTTGACCACGTGGGTGGTCGAGACGGGGTACCCCCGGATAGAGGCTGCGAGCAAAACCAGGCCCGCGGTAAATTCCGTCGCGAAGCCATTTGGAGGCTCAACGCGGACGACCCGCTGACTCATAGTTCGGATGATTCGCCAGCCGCCGCTGAATGTGCCCAGCGCAATCACCGTAGCCGAGGCAATGATCACCCAGGTCGGTACATAGAAGCTATCGATATATCCGCCGCTGAGGAGTGCGAGGCTGATGATCCCCATGGTCTTTTGCGCGTCGTTGCTGCCGTGGCTAAATGCCAGAAAGGCAGCGGAGAACGGCTGGAGCCGCCGGAACAGGGCATGTACCCAGGTAGGGCGTTGCCTGAAGAACAGCCAATACACGCTCAACATCAGGCAAAAGCCCACAAGCATGCCGAGCAAGGGCGAAATAATGCCGGGCAAGACTACCTTGGCGCCCAGCCCAGTCCAAACTACATGATCCGGTCCGCTTGCGATCAATGTCGCGCCGACGAGACCGCCGATTAATGCGTGCGACGAGCTGCTCGGAAGCCCGAAATACCACGTAATCACGTTCCAGCCGATTGCGCCTACCAGAGCGGCGAGTACAACGGTGGGACCGTGTTGGGCAGGCAAACGAACGATTCCCTTGCCAACGGTGGTTGCTACGTTGGTGCTGATGAACGCGCCCAACAGGTTCATCACGGCCGCGAGGGCCAACGCCCTGCGGGGACGCATTGCATGTGTAGCGATCGACGTGGCTATAGCGGTCGCTGCGTCGTGAAACCCATTGGTGTAGTCGAATACGAGAGCAATTACAACGACGACTGCTACCAGCAGTCCGGAGCTATGCATTCTTGATGACCAAGTTTTCGATGACGTTCGCGACGTCCTCGCACTTGTCGAATGCCTTCTCCATCAAGTCGTAGAGGCGATTCCACTTGATCACTTCAAGCGGTTCATAGACGTCCTTTGAGAACAGCTCTGAGATCGCGTTTCGATAGAGCACATCGCCTTCGTTCTCAATGCGATGAACCTCAATCCAGAACTTGTCCAATCCCTTGAGGTCTTCTAATCCATCGATCGCATAGCGGAGTTGATCGACCGCATCCACCAAGAGCGTGCTAGCCTCGAGCAAATACACACTGGGCACGCGAACGTTATAGAGCACCAGCATCGCCGCTATCTCCTCGACCAGATCGAGCACTGAGTCGAGAATGCTTGCCAGCGCCACGATATCTTCGCGCTCGATAGGGGTGACAAAACTTATATTCAAGCGCCGGAAGATCTCGTGCGTTATCTTGTCGCCGTCATGTTCGAGATCGGCGATATGCGCAGCCTTAGCCTTTACCCCCTGGTAATTGCGAACCATGTCCGCCAGGGCCACAGTCCCTGCCGATATATTCGCAATGTCCTGCTTAAAGAGCTCGTAGAAAATCCGCTCTTGTGGCAAGAAGTTCAGCCTCATGCCGCCCTACCCATAACGCTCACGGACTCCCCTACAAGTGACTCCCAAGCGGTCGCCTATTTTCGGCACGAACCCGATGTTCAGAGTGGACTCGAAATCCTCACTCCACGCAACACCGCCTGAAGGGCACTCCGCCAGCCGACCAAGAAACAAGCATTTACTGCCAATGCGACGATATCAAAACTGAGGGGTATCCCCCGGTGCTGCACTATGGCGCGTAGGCCAAGGCCGACAGGCCAGGCGAACAACCATGTTAAAGCAGTCGACTTCGCCACTTGCGACGGCTTCTTGAGAGCATCCAAGCGGAACGCCCCGCGCGCATACGCAACGAGCAGCCAGCCTACAACAAATGGCGAGGCGGTATACAGTATCTCGCCGAAACCTTGTGTCTCTTTATGCTCGCTATGCCCAAGTGCCGAAAACACCACAAACACTGCTATGTCGCCTACAAGCGCCGCCAGGGTGAAGAGGCGCTGTGTACGTTCTTGTCCAGGAATCATTGCAACGCCACTTCAGATCGACCGCCCTCTAAAGGTTGGTAATCATCTCGACTTGCCGGCCAAACGGATCATAGACGTAAAAACGTTTGTACCCGTAGTCTTGAAAGCTCGGCAGTTCGTTTATTTCGTATCCGTCATCCTGCAACCGCTGTAACACGGGCGGGAGATCATCAAACAATATGGCGATATGATGGTCTCTTCGTCCACGCTCCCACTCGTCGTCGAGTCTAAAGTGCAGGTGGTCCTCACCTACCTGGAACCAGATTAAAGGCAAGTCGGTCAGCACTTCGGCCCGCTGTATTTCAGACAGCCCAAGCAGCTCGCTATAGAAATGCCGAAGCAGTGGTGCGCCCTTCACGGGCACAGTGTGAAACACATGATGAAGGCGCATGTCAGCCTCCCAGAGTGAGCAGCTTCGGAAGTCGCGGCGCGACGGTTCCATTGCTCATTATACCGCGCGACCTTGTTCCTATTGTCCGGTAAACCGCTGCCCCACGGCTCGGCCGGGGGCAGCGGCATCTGCTGCGAGGCGGGAGAGACCGGCAGGGAGTTACTTCTTTGGCCGAACGAGGCCCGGCTCCAACGCGGCAGCAGGCTGGCCAGTAGTTTCAGCCGGGGTTTGCCAGAAGATTGTCTTGAATAGGACACCGGCAACTGCGCCGCCGATCAATGGTCCGATCCAATACACCAGTTGATTTGTCCAGGTACTGCTCACGACGGCCGGACCGAATGCGCGCGCAGGATTCATTGCCGCACCTGTCTGTCCGGCGCCGACGAGAATGTCAACAAAGACCGTGAGGCCAATGGCCAACCCGCCGATCGGCGGATGCCTCGGATCCACTGCCGTGCCATAGACTGCGAGCACCAGGAAGAAGGTCAAGAGAGCCTCGATGAAGACGCCGGTACCGAAGCCGACGCCACTGCCGAGAGCCGGAAGACCGATGTGTGAAGGGTTCCACAGTACCTTTGGGAAGGCGACCGTGACCGCAACTGCCGCCAAAATTGCACCGATCAACTGTGCAGCCCAGTACACCACGAGTGTCCTGACGTCGATCATCCGCCCGACAAAGAGACCAAGGGTTACGGCAGGATTGAAATGTCCGCCCGAAACTGCACCAAGTGCCGACACCATGATCGCGAGCATGATGCCATGGGCGAACGCGACGATCAAAACGACCGTTGGACCGGAAGCCACAACGCCTTGGTTTGCGACGATCGCACCAATTCCAGCGAAGAAGAAGGCGAAGATCCCGACACCTTCAGCCAGAGCCTTGCGGAACAGCGGATCTATCTCCATTTGACCAGCACTCCATTTCTATACGGCAACAGGACACCATTGACGTTCATCATACGGCCAAATAGTGCGGCCTGGGGGGCGCCCCAGAAAAGGTGATAAGTTTAGGCCCCCTAGGCTCGCATATGCAGCGGAGAGCAGCCCCCTCTTCAGTCACCCAGCGGCGGCTCGAGGCGCCTCAGCGGGAGCCGATCCCACTGCCGCCACTTGCTGCCCTGGAGGCAGCACGGCGTTCACGATCGATCTGAGGCGCTCGCCATCTAACGACTCCTCACGCATGAGCGTTGTGGCGATTGCATCGAGCGCGGCACGGTGCGCGCTAATAATGTCTCGTGCACGCTGGTGCGCCTCCTCGA
>JAQBPC010000238.1 GCA_028287725.1 Chloroflexota bacterium
AACCGACGCCGAACGCGTCGTCCACTGGCTGATGCAAGTGGACGAAGACACATTCTATAAATGGCAGCGGCGCGGCTCCGACGCGATCGCCGGCGCCCTGCGCGAGCGTGAAGCCGCAGCCGGTGGCGCCGTTCCCGTTGAAGGTACTGAGCGCCAGGCGGCCCCGGCTTTGGTGTGACGCTGCTTAACGCAGCCCAGCGAAGAGGTCGTCCTCGGGGGTGGGAGCGTCGACGAGAGAACGAGCGCGGATGAACTCCTCTTCGGAGAAAGCGCGCCGGATTACCTCGGGCGGCAGGCTCATAATGAAGAATTCTGGGCTGATCTGTGTCTTATGCACCCGAAGCGCCTCGCGCTTCCGCTCCGCGTAATCCGCGACCTCAACTATGGTGGTGACGCTCTCGGTAGGAATGCCGCGTGGTGGCTCATTCACATCTTGCGGCGCGCGCAGCCACGGGATATCGAGATTCAGCTCTTCGGCCATGGCACGCCAGCGGTCGGCCTGTCGGCGGCTGCGCCCGCAAATATAGAGCTTCTGGGGCTGCCAGGCTGGCCCCGCCTCGGGGAAGCGCGCGGGATCGCCGGCTGCGTCGAACGCCAGTCCGGTGATCTGGTGCGCTTTGATGTGGTCGGGGTGGCCGTAGCTGCCGTTTTCGTCATAGCTCACCAGCACCTGTGGCCGGTGCTTCCGCACCAGGCGGACCAGCCGGCCGGTTGCTTCCTCCAGATCGGCCATGTGAAAGCTGGCCGGGTTCTGGTTCGCCTCGGTGCCGGCCATGCCCGAGTCGCGATACCCGAGCATCTCCAACGTCTCGATGCCCAGCACCTTCACCGCGTCCTGTAACTCCTGTTTCCGCACCTCCGCCAGCCGCGGCTTGACCTCCTCCTGGTTCATGGTAGGGTCGACGATCTCGCCTTCCTCACCACCGGTGCAGGTCACGAGTACCGTGTGAATACCTTGTTCAGCAGACTTCGCCAGGACGCCGCCGGTGGAGAACACCTCGTCGTCCGGATGGGCATGTACAGTCATCAGCGTTAAACGTTCAGCCATGGGTCCTAACACAATCTGTTGCGTATGCTCTTCGGCGTGGCGCCGTGGAGGGCTTACTCGATAGTCGGGTAGATACGTTCCCCGTTATCCGATTCAAGAATGATTGCCTGCACGGGGCAGGCATGCGCGGCATCGACGATCTTTTCCTCGCTCGCACCGTTCCTATCGGCAATGATTGCCTTATTGTAGCTATCCAGGGCGAAGACCTCGGGCGCCACATCAACGCAACGCCCGTTCCCGATGCACGCCGGCCGGCTAATCCTGAACTTCATCGACGCTATCCAAGGGCTTCGGCGTCTATCCACTCCTGCAGATGCGGCTTTTCTTTGCCGATCGTGGTGCCTTTCCCGTGGCCGGGATAGACGATGGTGTCATCCGGCAGCGTGAACAGCTTGGTGCGGATATTCTCGATAATCAGCGGGAAGTCGCCGCCTTCGCGCTTGGTGTTGCCGGGTCCTCCTGGGAAGAGGGTGTCGCCGTCGATCAGGTGAGGCGGGCTATAGAAGCAGATACCGCCGGCCGTATGCCCAGGCGTATGTATGACCTGCAGCTCCACGTCGCCGAACCGAATCACGTCGCCCTCGTGGATTTCAAAGTCGACTGTCCGGCCTTCAAGCATGTGCAGGTCGGCGGGATGGATGCCGACCGGCGCGCCCGTCGCCTTCCGCACCTCGTCAAGCGCCAGGAAGTGGTCGCGGTCGCCGTGCGTCAGCAGGATGTACTCGAGATCGGGCGTGCCGAGCGCGTCCAGGATCACATCCGCCTCATTCGCGGGATCAATGAGCGCGCGCTTCCCGGTCGTTGGGCAGGTGAGGATATAGACGTTGTTGTCCATCGACCCGACGGACAGAGACTTTATCTCCGGGACACTCATGCTTCTTGCTCCTTTAACCACTCCTGAACAAAGCAATTGAACGCATCGGCTTGCTCGTCGTGCGGCACCAACCCAGCATCATCAAAGACCTTCAACACCGCACGTGGGTTCCGCTCGAGAAACGCGGGCGCGGTGGCCAGCGGATTCGCTTTCGCCTGCCTGCCCCAAACCAGCAGAATAGGCTGCTGCAATTGGCTAAAATCGTCGGCAATGTGCAGGTTCAGCCGCCCGCCGATGAATGCTTGCGGCGCCCATTTGGCCCCCGGCCGCTGCCCCGACCGATGATACGCTTCGACTACGTCGGGCGTGACCTTGCTTCGCTGATGATACGCGATAGTCCGCAGGAAGTAGCGAACGCTCGGCCGCGTCACGAGCAACGCGAATACGTGCGGACCGACCAGCGGCAAGGAGAACAGCAGGTCCGCCAGACGCCGGGCAAGCGCCGGTTGATTACTCAGCCGTTCAATCCCCGTTGGACAGATCAGCACCAAGCTGCGCACAGCCTCAGGATATTGGCGCGCCGCGCGGACAGCAAATGCACCCGAGGGCCCGCTCGCCACGAGATGCGCGGGCGCCCCTACGACATCGCGCAGGAAGTCCGAGAGGAGTTCCACGTAGGTCTCGGCGGTATAGCGGAG
>JAQBPC010000280.1 GCA_028287725.1 Chloroflexota bacterium
CCGTTATGTGAGAGGCCAACAAGCGCCGGTCCGCCCGATGGGAACGCGGATCCGGTCGCGACGCATAGTGCGTCGGCCATTTCCGAGTCGCACGTCCAGCTTTCGCCACCGTCCCGAGACATGTATAGTGCTGTATCGGCCGCCAGCAGAACGATGCGATCGGCGGCGAAACCGGGAGAAAGGGCGATGCCATTGATGCAGCCAGCATCGATAGGTCCGGGCAGTGTCTGCCATGTGGCGCCACGATCCCGCGAGCAGAGAATTCCCGCGCCGTCGGTTCCGGCGAAGATGGTGCCGTCCTGGCTAAACGCGGGTGAGAATGCTGTACACATCACTGGCGCGCCCTCGGAAGGTAACGTCATCTCGCGCCAGGCAAGTCCGCCATTTGGACTCCTAAACAGGCCAGTGGCCGTCGCCGCAAGCACCATTCCGTCCTTCGCGAATTTAGGCGAGATCGCAAGGCCTATCACATCCAGGTCAAGCAGCCCGAAATTACATGGCTCCCAGCGCGCACCGCGATCCCGGGAGCAGAAGACACCGTCGGCCATGGTAGCGGCAAAGCATGTGCCGTCGTGGGCAAAGGCGGGCGAGATTGCCAGCGCGACAATGCGAACATGTCGACCGCCGAAGTCGCCGGGAGTCCATTTACTACCCACCACTCTGAAAAGGCCCGCATCCAGTCCAGAGACGAGCACCAATCCGTCTTCGGCAAAGGCCGGTGAGACGGCTACAGCAGTCAACGACAGACCACGGTATCCGCCGGCTTCACGCCGCCACGTAACCCCACTGTCCTCGGAGCGGTAGAGGCCTGCCATTGTGGCGGCGAAGCACGTTCCATCGTGGTTGACGTTGGGCGAGATGGCCACACTGGTAACCGTGCCGCCGGGTAGGGATCCGACCGGCTCCCAAGTCCAGTCCTGTCGATGCAAGGCGCTCTCTCCTGGTAGTTGTCTGGCTTCAACTGCGCTGCAAAGTGGTAAGTGTCGCGCCGCTTTGCCGGGTCCGCCCGGCACGATTGAGGATAGCAGGACCGCGCTCCCGGGCTATCATTGGCCCTTGAATCGCTGGTCTGGACTTTGCCTAACCGCTACAGGCGTCACACGTCCATCGCAGCGTCGTACTACCGCGAGCAGGCACAACGTTCTAGAGTGTCGATATTGCATCTCGCTCGCGGAGCCGGTAGACCTCGGGCAGGACGTTTCGGGCGCACCGCCGAGGCGCCCCGTTTGCCGGCATCGAGGCTGCTCAACGAAGCTAGCTCGCATGCCCGTACCGCGCTTCAGGCAGGTTGGAGCCCCACTTGCCGGCTCTCCCGAACTGATCGAATGGCCCCGTGGATGAGGTGCTCTCCGCTCGGTAAATGAATCGCCATTATCGACACGGCCTCGGCCGCATCGTGGATGGCCAGGGCATCTGTGATCGCGCGATGGGAGGTCACAGCCAATGGCAGCTCAACACACGTAGTGTCGGATATACCAAGTATTGCCTCAATGAGCGGTGCAAGTGGCTCCCACGAAGCGATGAGTGCACGGTTCCTCGAAAGCTGAACGATACAGCGATGGAAAGCCATGTCGGCAGTGGCCATCATCCTGAGCTGGCCTGTGTTGACCGCAATCTCCATTTGATCCACGACACGGTTGAGATGTGCAATGGCCGGCGCGTCTATTGTGGTGGCCACGCGACGAACTGCAGCCAGCTCAATCATCGTCCTGCACTCATAGATGTCGCTGACATCCTGATCGGTGATGCCGATCACAAAGGCGCCGCGCCGCGGCAATATTTCCACCAGGCCTTCGCGATCGAGCTGAGCGATCGCCTCGCGTATAGGAAGTCGGCTTACGCCGAAACGCTGCGCAAGGCTAGGCTCCTTCAGATGTGAGCCATGCGCTAATTCACCCATCACGATCTCACGGCGAAGCACCGTAATGACCTGTTCCCAGATCGGCTCCGACTGTACAATCTCGCGGTTCAGCGGCCTTTTCCCCCTATCAGCGCACGTTTCTCGCAGTATATAACAGAGAAAAACGCATGTCTACTGTCGACAATCTTACTGGCTTGCTGCTACATATGGTACCTCGCCTGGCGTATTAGGTTCCCGCAGCTCTTCGAGCCGCGCGACCGCTGAAAAGTGCTTCCGTCTCGGCATGTGCTCAACCTACGATTCGACGGTGCTGATCTCCATACGCCAGCGCGTATCGCCTCAAGCTTGAGGCACGTACATCGCCCCCGGTTGGCTTCAGTCTCCGCAAGTTGCCGGTGCGCCGCGTCATGGACGCCAAAGCATGTCGGGAAACTGCTCCTCGATAAGCTTTCGGAACTGTATGACCGTCGCATCCGGAATCGACAGATAGGGACGCCGCGTCCGGTTGTTCGGCAGCAGGAATGGCGAGGCCGATGAGAGCGCCTTGCCGACGATTCCATGCAGGTTGCCAGAGCCCCGGAGTGCAGCGCACGCCTGAATGAAAGCATGCATCCGCTCCTGGCGCTGCCGGGCCCGTTCCCATCGCCCCTGCTCCAGGTCCGCGTACCATGCCGTCATGAAACTTGGGTTGAAATTGACGAACCAGGAATACACACCGCGCGCGCCGAAGAGCATGTAAGGAGTCATGGCGTGCTCACCGGTGAAATGGCTCAGCTGCGGTGCGCAGGCCTGCAGCGTGAAGAACTCCGTGACATCTGAGCCTACGTGCTTGGTGCCAATCAAGTTGGGTACGTCCTGCGCCAGCCGCGCGTAATCAGGACCGAATTGGTAGTTATGAACGCGGGGCGTGTTGTAGTGGATAAGCGCGAACCATTCCGGCACGGCCTGGCGCATGTCCTGCCAGAAAGCCTGGTAAGACTCGGGCGTCATGGGCATGAAGAATGGATGGCCGACGTGGGCGCCCAAGATGCCGCGTTTGGCGGCGTAGCGCAAACGGTCCACCATGCCTTGCGTGTTGCACCAGGTGACTCCAACCTGCGCCGGTACGCCGAGGGCCTGGCTAGTTTCGGCAAAGACATCGATCAGCTGCTTGAATTCGTCCAGCTCTATGGCGTAGAATTCGCCGTCGCTGTCGGTGGTGTAGATCCCGTGCACGCCTGCGGCCGCGAGGCGGCGCACATTTTCCCGGAAGGCGTCCGTATCCAAGCGGTCGTCCTCGTCGAACGGCGTGGCGACCGCCGCCCAGACTCCATGGAGATTTTCACGCGTTAGCCGCTCATTCATAGGCGTCCGATGCTGATCCATGCTCTACCACCCCTAACCAAAGCTAAGCCACGACTTGCCAAATAACGGATCGGTCCCGTGTTGCAGAAGCAGAGTTTCATGACAGTGGCCGAACGACTTTACTTCCGAATGCCACCTATGCCTCACGGAAATCGACGCGATCCACGCAATTGCCATTCAAGCCCGATATCGGTATTCGCCCTCGCCGCAGGGAATTGTGTACAGCGTTATCAAAGTAATTCGGGGTATCGAGCGTGAAGACAATCGACAGTATACGCTGGTTCGCACGCGTTTCAGTACCTGCCAATTGATCCGTGTCATGCGTCTTGGGGCGCGGTCGTCAAGTGCGTAATGGCAATTCGTGAGTGCGCATTACCGCGCCCGTCTCTGGGCCCCGGCGCCTCCATTCACAGTCGCGCTGAATCCGACCTCTGAATATTGGTTGACTTGTCCGCACATGCGGCACCAACGATGTCCACGATCTCGAGGGTCCCGGCTCTGAAACGCGCCATGCTTGAGCGGACCGTCAAAATCGGATTGCAGCTTCTTGCACACATCTCCAAACGTCCAGTGCCAAATGTGTTCAGTTGAGTGCGTGTCGTACAGTTGACAAGCGCCCGCGTATACGTAATACTGT
>JAQBPC010000356.1 GCA_028287725.1 Chloroflexota bacterium
GCGGGTTGGCCCGGCGGCTTCAGGTGTTACCGACTTTCGTGGTGTGACGGGCGGTGTGTACAAGGCCCGGGAACATATTCACCGCGGTGTTCTGACCCACGGTTACTAGCAACTCCGCCTTCATGCAGGCGAGTTTCAGCCTGCAATCTGAACTGAGACCGGCTTTGGTGGGATTGGCTCCGCCTCGCGGCCTTGCTTCCCGTTGTACCGGCCATTGTAGCGTGTGTGTAGCCCGGGACGTAAGGGCCATGCTGACTTGACGTCATCCTCGCCTTCCTCCGGTTTGCTACCGGCAGTCTCGCCAGACAACGTAACTGGCGACAAGGGTTGCGCTCGTTGCGGGACTTAACCCAACACCTCACGGCACGAGCTGACGACAGCCATGCAACACCTGTGCACGAGTCCCGAAGGAGGGACCCATTGCTGGGCCTTTCCCGTGCATGTCAAGTCCCGGTAAGATTCTTCGCGTTGCGTCGAATTAAACCACACGCTCCGCTGCTTGTGCGGGCCCCCGTCAATTCCTTTGAGTTTTAGCCTTGCGGCCGTACTCCCCAGGCGGACGACTTATCGCGTATGCTACGGCCCGGGAGGGGTCGATACCCCCCACGCCTAGTCGTCATCGTTTAGGGCCAGGACTACCGGAGTATCTAATTCCGTTCGCTACCCTGGCTTTCGCGCCTCAGCGTCAGGAACGGCCCAGCCGGCCGCCTTCGCCACTGGAGTTCTGCCCGATCTCAACGCATGTCACCGCTACTTCGGGCGTTCCACCAGCCCCTACCGCCCTCATAGCCAGCCCGTTTCGGTCGACCTCACCCGGGTAAGCCGGGAGTTTTCACGACCGACGCGACTGGCCGCCTACGCGCTCTTTACGCCCAGTAAATCCGGACAACACTCGCCCCCTACGTATTACCGCGGCTGCTGGCACGTAGTTAGCCGGGGCTTTTTCCCCAGGTACAGTCCATTCTCTTCCCTGGTAAAAGCAGTTTACGCCCCGAAGGGTGTCCTCCTGCACGCGGCGTCACTTGATCAGGCTTGCGCCCATTGTCAAAAGTTCCTAACTGCTGCCTCCCGTAGGAGTCTGGGCCGTATCTCAGTCCCAGTGTGGCTGTCCGTCCTCTCAGACCAGCTACGGATCGTCGCCTTGGTAGGCCGTTACCCAACCAACTAGCTAATCCGACGCGACCCCCTCTACCGGCGCCTTACGGCTTTCCTCGCTCACCCTGCGGCGAGCGATTGGTATGCGGTATTAGCACCCGTTTCCGAGTGGTATTCCACACCGCTGGGCAGGTTGGTCACGCGCTCCTCACCCGTCCGCCACTCGGGGCCGAAGCCCCTCGTGCGACTTGCATGTCTTATGTGCGCCGCCAGCGTTTGTCCTGAGCCAGGATCAAGCTCTCCATCAAAATGCTCCCGAAGGAGCTCCTCTTGACGAGGTAGTTGTGCGTACTGCGAATGGGATGCTGCGCGGTACGCGGCATGGCCACCATCACCATATGGTGCTGGGACCGATGCTGCCGCACGCGCTCGCTTCTCAGCGTGCGTGCCCCACCAGGCCCTTACGGAACAGAAACTGCTCAGCTACTGCCCGGTTAAGGGGACGCTCACGCCCCCACATGCCACGCCGCACCAGTGGTACGGCGGGCTCGCGAGGGCGTTGTACTAGTATCTACGGAACGGACGGCCCGGCGGATTCACCACCGGGCCTTAGATGCCGAGATGCGTATAGCGCTCTTTGCGAACGCTGTACGCATCTCGGCATGCATGCCGTTGCATACTAGCCTACGGAACAGGCACCACAACGGATTTACCGCCGGGTCCCTTTTGCCGAAATTGCCTGTCCAGCGCTCATGTGGAGCGTCGAACGTACTTTCGCGGCATCGATCCCGTTACATATATATCTACGGAATCGGAGCGCTGGCGGATTCATTGCCAGAACCTGTTGCCGGACGCGCACGAAACGCTCATAAGGAGCGCCGTACGCATTGAGACGGCATGATTGCCGCTACATACCAGTGTACGGAACAGACTGTCCGGCGGATTCATCGCCGCGCACTCGTGTCCGTCGCTGTATACCGGTATCACTACCGCTACTTATATCTACGGATCCGAGGCTCTGGCGGATTCATTCCCAGGAGCTGTTGCCGAAGTGCACGACACGATCGCTTGGAGCGTCGTACAGGATGTGACGGCATGATTACCGCTACATATTAGTCTACGGAACATGTGTCCCGGCGGATTCATTGCCGAGCCATTATTCCTGAATTTCGTCACAGCACTGTCAAGGAATGCCGCACCGGTCTGACGGCAACTGAGCAACAGAAGGGCTCCCTTGTGGGGAGCCTGGCTGATGAAGTCCTGGCACTGGCCTATCATCCCACGAGGTTGCCGTCGCAGTAGTGTCGGCGCTGCGGCGTTTCACGACCGTGTTCGGGACGGGAACGGGTAGGTCCACCGCGCACTGTGGCGCCAGGACAAACCGCTTAGAGCGGTTCGTGCGCGTCATACTTCAGTCTACGGAACAGTTGCTCCAGCGGATTTCTCTCCGGGCTCCTGTTACCGAATCTGCATCACGACGCTCGAATTTAGCGACGAACGCACTGTCGCGGAATCGTTACCGCTTCATACTAGTCTACGGAATGGGAGACCTGGCGGATTCATCGCCGGCGCCCCGAGTTTATGGCCCACGAGCTATCGCCTCAATCGCGGCTACCTGCTGTGCAGACCGCGACCGTCTCAGTGTGTCATATATATCTACGCGGGCCGGCGCCTTGCGGATTCATTGTTGGCCAGGATTACAAGGTTACGTGCGGCACTGTCAGGCTTTGACTCCGGTCAGAGCGATTCCCTGAATGAAGAAGCGCTGCGCGGCAAAAAAGACGATGGCGACCGGAAGCACAAACACCACGCTCGCGGCCATCAGATAGCCCCATGCGGTCTGGTGCAACGATTGGTATTGCTGCAGGCCCAGCGAAAGCGTATAGAGATCGGAGGACTGCAGGAAAATGAGCGGCGCGAGAAAGTCCTTCCAGTTGGCAAGGAACGTGAAGAGCGACACGGTTGCCAGGGCAGGCTTGGACAGCGGCAAGATAATTCGCCTGAAGATGGTAAACTCGCTCGCCCCATCAATATGTGCAGCCTCGGAGAGCTCGCGCGGTATTCCCAGAAAGAACTGGCGCAGTAAGAAAATGTAGAGCGGATTGCCGCCGAAGGCCGGCAGAATGAGCGGCCAGAACGTGTCGATTACGTTGAGCTGGCGGAAAATAACGAAGAGCGGCACCATCGTGGCCAAGAACGGCAGCATGATCGTGCTCAGAGACAGGGCGAAGAAAAAGTTGCGTCCCCGCCAATGGAGACGTGCGAAGGCGTACGCCGCTGCCGGGCAGGCAAAGAGCGTGCCCGCGACAGATGCCACGGTGATGATGAGAGTATTCCAGGTGTAATGCCAGAATGGGATGTAGTTCAGAGCGTTCGGATAGTTCGCCCACATGGGTGGAGTTGGCAACAAGTGCGGTGGAAAGATAAAGATATCGGTGTTGGTTTTGAGCGAGCTGGACAGCATCCACAGAAGCGGCGCGACAAACACCAGCGAAATTATCACCAGGAGAACGTGGCGGCCGCCTGCACGGAGACGCGTGCCGACTTGAGACTTGCGCGCCCTTGGCCCGGTGTACGGAAGCGCTCCATGCGCCACGGGTTTCATCTCGATTCGCTGAGCCATGGCTAGATCCCCCCGTAATTCACGAACCGCCGCGAGCCGCGGAAGAATGCCACTGTCACGAGCGCTGTCACCAGGAGTAATAGCCAGGACATAGCTGAGGCTCGGCCAAAATGCTGGAACTGGAACGCCTGTTGATAGAGATATATAGAGTAGAACATCGTGCTCTGAACGGGCGCCCCGAGGTCAACGTTCCCGCCCGCTCCTGCGCTGCTGGAAACGATGTAGGCCTGGTCAAAGAATTGGAGAAAGAACACCAGGCTCGTGATGATGTTGTAGAAAATGACTGGGCTCAGTGCTGGGAGCACGACGTGCCAGAAACGCCGAAATGCGCTGGCGCCGTCCAACTGGGCAGCTTCAATGAGCGTGGGAGACACATCCTGCAGGCCGGCCAGCATGATTACGACGACGTTGCCCAAAGTTCCCCATAAAACCATCATCAACAGAGCAGGCTTCGATTGATCCGGAGACGCTAGCCAGCTTCCCGTGGGAAGGTGCAATCCGCTGAGAATGCTGTTTAGCAACCCGTAATCTGGGTTGAAGATCCAGAGCCATACCAGCGCACCGACGACAGTCGGGACAATAGTCGGTAGGTAAATGAGCGTGCGGTACAACGCAACGCCTCGCACCTTCGCGTTCATTGGGAGGGCGATCGCGAGACCAAGAACGATCGATAACGGAACTCCCAAACCGACGAAGTAGAGCGTGTTCCAGATTGACGTCCAGAAGACTGGATCGTGGATGATAAGACTATAGTTTGTCAGGCCGGTAACCACGGGCGCGCCGAAGCCGCTATAGCGTGTGAAGCTGTAGTAGAGCGACGCCAACATGGGATACAGCCCAAAGGCTAGAAACCCTACCAGCCATGGGCTGATGAACAGCAACCCAAGTCCTTCTCGACGCAACACCTTTGCCATTGTCTTGTCCTTACGCGTGCACGGCCCGCAACCAGCGGCTCGTGACCACCCTTTCACGAACGCTTAACCGCTGCGCACTGGGCCCCGTTTATTAGCGGACCCAGCAGCCTTTCCTTTTGCTTCACCTGGCGTCTTAGCGCCGCACGGGCGATACGCTCTCTCATTCCTCGATCGTGAAGACTACTTTGCCGCTCGGCGCGTGGCGCGCAGGTAGTCTGCTTCCCACTGCGGATGGTCGGTGTTGACACCGCGCCGCGCTGCGATCTCGTTCGCGAGAATGAACAGCGGCCCTCCGTATATCAACGGCGACAGTAGGTCGTGGCACGGCACGTTGACAGTCATGCCGGAGCGCGCCTCCCCTACCTCAACCGTGACTGCTCCCAGGGCGGCACATTGTTCAAGCACGCTCCTGGCCATGTCCTGGCCCGGACCGGGCGGATTGACCGCAATGATCCCTACGGTTTCATCGACTACGGCTGTAATCCCGTGCGCCATTTCACGGGCGTGTGCTGCCTCGGCCGGTACGTTGGCAACCTCTTTGAGGACGAGTGCAGCTTCTTGGGCAAGAGGCCACGACGGGCCCGAGCCAAAGACAAACACGCGTTGGCATGGGGCGAGCCGCTCGGCCACATCAGGGGCCTGGCGCAATGCCAGGTCCAGACTCGCTGCGATCTGCTCCGGCGTGCCAAGTAGCTCTCGACGCAAGGGCGTGGCGCCCTCCACCCCTTGCGCTTTCAGGAGGCCAAGCCAGAGTAGATGCAGAGCAGCGACGCTGGTCACGAACGTCTTGGTTGACGTCGGCACCAGGCTACGGCTGGCCTTGGTCAATATCAGATCGTCTACGGACCGTGCTAATGTGGAATCCGGGCCATTGGTTACGCCGATTAACCGATGATCGCCGCGTAGCCGCTCGAACAAGTCGAGCAGATCGACGACCTCTCCCGACACCGAGACGCCTACGATTGCATCCCGTGCCGATAGGGGGGAGGGATACAGACCGTACTCACCGGTCGGTACTGCCCAAGCCAGCGTTCCGTCTGGACCGACCAACGCGTTGTGCAAGTAGACGGACGACAGGGAGGCGTAGAGCGATGTTCCGTTCCCCAACGCCACAATTCGCCGCGTGCCGTGCGCCAACAAATTAGAAGCGAGGTCGTCCGCGCTCTCGCCAATCGCGTCCAGACTGTCTTGCAGGCTCTTGGGGGTGTCAAGAACATCCTGCAAAAAGAGCGATGCCGCCATATACCTTCCTCCATCATGCGCAGACTACCGCGTCGCACGCGTCCTATTCCGCAACATACTCAACGGACATGCCTTGTCACGTCGTTTCCTTCAATGAACATTCGCTCGATATTGGCTTCGAGCCGGTCAACCGCGTCGGCAGTTCGCGGCGGAAGGCGGCGAGCCAAACAAGTCGCCAGCGCATCAATCAAGGTCAGCTCAGCGATTTTTGAGTCCAGGTGTGCCCCAAGAAAGGCCGCCTGCAATTCAAGTAATACAAGCGAAATGTCACTATGGGCCACGATCGGGGACTGTGGCCTGCTGGTCACACAAATTGTGGTGGCGCCGGCTGCACGCGCTGCCGCGAGGCCCATAACGGTGCTGTGCGTGCGCCCAACCTGGCTAAAGCCGATAGCTACATCCTCGCTGGTCAACTGACTTGCCTGTATCGCAATCTGAATGGGGTCATACACTGCCACGCAGTTGAGCCCAAGATGCACAAGGCGGTAAACAGCCTCCATGGCAAGCAGGCCGGACCCACCGACGGCATAACAATGTACTCGCCGAGCCCGCTCCAGCGCCTCGACCGCCCGTTGCAGGGCGATCCCATCGATCGTCTGCGGCGCCTTCACCAGCGCCTGCGCTTCGGCGACGAATACCTTTTTCACCACTGCTATCAAGTCATCGTCGTCCGTAATGTTCACGTCGAGGGCACGGTCTTCGGGATCGGCTACCGACGCCGCGAGAGCCAGCGCAAATTGCCGGTAGCCTTGATAGCCCAGCGCACGGACAAAGCGCAGCACCGTCGTGTCACTCACCTTGCTCCGATGAGCCAGCTCAGTAATCGATAGGCCCACGGCAGCAACCGGCTGCTGGAGGATCGAGTCGGCGACTCGCCGTGCCGTTTCCGCAAGACCGTTATAGGCTTGTTCAATACGGGTCAGGCAGTCTACACCGGCGTTGCGCTGGCCGTTTTCAGAAAGCGCAGACGTGGACATAGCCTAGCCTTTCTTCTCTGCAGTCATTGCGGTCCATGGGGGTTCGTATCTCAACCCGAGACCGATACACGTGGCATGTACATTGGGGGTGTTCGACAGCTACGATGTCTAAGGTTTCAGCGGTATTGGAGCAATCACCACGACGGTTGGCTAAAACTCGCGCTGGACACATCAGGATCCAGCGTAGCCGTCAGGAACCATCTGGCTAGGCGATACCCTTGTCGAGTCGAATTCAGCATATTGCACATTTCCCGACCGTACATCGTGTATGTCCATCGTTTGAGCTTGGAGCCGATGCGCTCCCGGACCGTGCCCATGGCTTTGGGCACGGTCCGGGGTCTCGCAACGAATGCTAACCGTTACTGGCCGGAGGAGCTGTTCTGCAATGTTGTTTGAAGCGAATGCAACGCGCTGGCCGCGGTGCCCTGACCGTGCAGCACGGCAGCTTCAGCATTCTGGATATCCGTATCCATCTCACCGGCGAAGCTTGTACGGGGGAAGACATGAGCGTTCGGCGTATTGGCTATATCGGCGAAGATCTTGAAGCGAGGATCCTTGCTCACGGCTGAGGCTGGGACGTCTTTAAGTTGCGGCAAGTTGAACACTCGCTGGTTGAAGTAGACACAGATGCCGGGATCGGTGGTTTCGAACTTTATGAAGTCGAAGGCTTCCTGCTTGTGCGCGGCGTTAGCTGGGATAACCTGCGGATTCGTGTCGATGAATGAGGTGCCGGTGTACTTTGAAAGGCCGCGAGGTGCGGGGAACGGAACCGCGCCGATTTTCGAGATGAATTTCGGTGGGGCAAAATCGAGCCACCACTCGCCGTCGAAGGCCATGGCCAGCTTACCCGACGCGAAAACATCATTGCTCAGATAAGCGCCCGCGCTCTTGACGAAGTTATCGATATTCTTCGCGCCATATTTCTTGTAGAACTGTGTTTCCCATTCCAATGCTTTGACGTTCTGGGGCAAATCCGCCGTGACCTGACGAGACTTGTCGTTGTACCAGTTGCCGCCAAAAAGCCACGCAAAGTCCACGAGGTTAACCGCCTGGCCGTTAGCGCCGCCCGGCCAATCGGGAATGAAGCCCATCTGCAGGATCTTCCCGTTCTTGTCGACCTTGGTGAGGCGGTACGCGTCGGCCGTGAGCTCCTCAAGCGTGGTTGGCGGATGGCTTATGCCGGCCTGCTTAAACAGTTCCGTGTTGTAGATCAATCCGTGGTTGAAGTTCGCAAACGGCAAGCCGTAGACATGACCGTTGAAGCTCGTTACTCCAACACCTGCAGGGACGTAGGCATTGAGGTTGAGATGGCTCGCCTTGATATACGGGCCAAGGTCAACCAACGCACCCTTCGATGCCAGCTCAGGAACGAACTGGCCCAACCCGAAATCGACAATATCGGGTGGCTTCCCTCCTGATAGGGCAGTGATGATCTTCGTGGTGTCGGTTACATTAGAACCCTTAATAACGATGTTCGGGTGAAGCTTCTCGTAACGAGCGATGACCTGCTTGAGGTATCCCTCCTGGGGCCCAATCCACTGGTACTCAAACGTCAGCGTAATCTTGTTGTCATGTGCGAGATGGGCATGCGCCACGCCACCGCTAATTGGCAGCACCAGCAACCCAGACAATGCAAGGGCCGCCCCGGGGCGGCAGACTTGGGACCTTACGCGCGAAAATGCGCTGGGTACGGTCGTGACGTTTGACAACTTCAGGCTCCCTTTACCTAAGAGCTGTACCGACTAATTCCGCAACTATAGGAGGATTTTTCCCGCATGTCAATCATGGAGAAAAAATTCATCACCGAACCGGCAAGGTATTGACATCGTCCATCCCCGCTGGGAAGCTGACTGTTTCCGGACGTTACGCCACGCGAGCACAGAGACTCCCAGCTGATCTGGGTCGCCGAGTGTACTGGCCCTGGAAGGAGTGTACGTTCATGCGGTGTGCCATCGGCCTCGACTTAGGGGGCAGTAGTGCGAAAGTCGCGCTGGTCGCGGATACGGGCGAGGTACTAGTAGCAGATCACGTGGCGATACCGGAGACGATGAATGCAGCGGACGTGCTCAATCCAATCGCTTCCGCGGTAGATCGGCTGCGTTACGATGCAGCAAAACGTGCAGTGTCTCCAATTGCAGTCGGCTGTGGCTTCTCCGGCTACCTCGACAACACACGGACAACGATTGAGCAGAATAACACGCCGGCCCTCGATGGCTTCGCACTGGCGCCGTGGTTATACGAGCGCTTTGGGCTGCCCGTTGCCCTGGATAACGACGCCTGTGTCGCCGCACTTGCGGAGACGCGACTTGCGCATATGCCGGATAAGCACCGCGTCCTCTTCGTCACCGTTGGGTCGGGTATCGGCGTCGTTCTGGTCGTCGATGGCGTTGTTGTACGAGTCATGAAAGGTGTGACCAACGACGCTAGCCACATCATCGTGAATTTTGGTAGCCAACACCGCTGCCCCGTCGGGTGCTCTGGCTGCCTGGAGACAGTAGCGTCGGCGCGCGCGATTGCCCGAGCGGGCATTCGCGCAGCACAGGACGGGTCGTCATCCCCGCTCAAGCACGTGTTGGCTGAGACCGGAGAGATAACGGGCCTCGACGTCTCGTACGCTGCCTCGAGCGGTGATGCGGCTGCACGAGAGATTCTGGCCCGCGCCGGCCAATGGCTGGGAGTCGGGTTGGCGAGCTGGGCATGTACCTACGCGCCCGACATCGTACTGCTGGGCGGCGCTGTCGCGGAGGCGGGCGAAGCGTGGCTGCAAGGTGCAATCGATACCATGCGAGGGATAGGCATGCCCCTTTTTGTCGACAGGCTCGACGTCGCGACCGCGACCCTAGGCAACCGAGCGGGCGTAATTGGGGCAGCGTTAATGGCATTACAGGAAGCGGACCGCAGGGTTGAACGCGAAAGTTCGCTGTGACCACCTTTGACAGGCACTGTGGTCATAGTTCCCACTGCAATGAACCTTCAAGTCAGTATCATTCATTTGCTCGACACGCAATGTGTGCCCGCATTACTACTCTTATTAACACTAACCGTCGTTGGGCCTTGGTGCTGATCACTGCACATAGTGATCTAGTACTTCCCACCAGACCTCAGCGCATCCCGTAGCATGGTCTCGCACTACTCAGGTTCGATGTGACATGTGCCCGCGTTCGCATCGGCAAAGGCCGAATTGAGCAGGACATTACATGGAAACTAGAGTGCTCAGACGAGCAGAACCGTTCCACCGTAGGCGGCAACCATGGGATCATGCGTTAGCAGGCGCAGGGGTTCACAGTGAGCCTGTGCGACGAGCGCACGGTCGAACGGATCGCGGTGGTGATCCGGAAGTTGTGCCACGGCGACTGCATGCTCGAGCAGGAATGGAAGTTGAGCGAAGCCGCTCTCTAGCGCTGCCTCGCGCACCTCACCGGCGTCCGCCACAAGCTTGCCTAGCCGCACCTTAATAGCAATTTCCCACAGGCTAATCGGGCTTACGAAGACCTCGTTATAGCTGTCAGCGATCAGCACCTTCGCCTGTGGCGGCAACGCGGGATTGTCGCCCAGGCACCAAAGGAGTATGTGGGTGTCCAGCAAGAGGCGCATTACGGCTAGCCCTCGAATGTGTCAAGAAGGTCCGCTGGAAGCGGCGCGTCGAAATCATCCGCAATCTGAATCCTGCCTTTGAGTAACCCAAATTTGCGCGGCGCGTGCTGAGGCTCTATGGCGACTAATCGAGCAACGGGTTTTCCTGCCTTTGCGATGACGATGTCGTCGCCGTTTGCCACCTCCTCGACGAGGCGCGAGAGGTGAGTTTTTGCCTCATGGATATTGATCTGGCGCATGGTTCCTCCAAGACTAAACTAAGTCTAGTCTATCATTTACGTTCGTTCAACACAATCCAATGAGGTTGAGTACAGGTTCCTCAAAACTCCGTATACGCCTGACGTCCGATACTTGATGCATATCGGACACTAGCACTTGACGGTGGAAGGTAAATGCCGGCGCGATCGATCACGAAGGGCCTAGGAGGCCCTACGAGTCAAGAAGCTCCTTAAGCGCCGAATCGGTACGCTGAATTCCGGTGCAATCCGATCTTAGAATCCGCGGTACATCGTAAGGAGCTCGGTATGTTCGATTCCATAATTCAGCAGTTCACCGGCGGCGGCGGTAACGTGACAGACAATGCGCTTCACAGTGGACTCGACACGTTACTCGGCCAGGCTGCGCCAAACCACGCGTCGGGCGCGGTTAACGAGACGTTGCAGTCGCTCGGTCCCAGCGGCTTTGCTCAAAGTGTCCAGGATTCGGCGCAAAACCAGGGACCGCAAGAGCGGGGTCAGATTGGCTCCGTGCTGCTGAACGCGATCGAGCATGGCGGCGGCAATACAAGTGGGGTACTCAGCCAGTTGGGTATCGGCTCGCAGAATCCGCAGGATATGAGCCACAACGAGTTAGGTTCGCTCGCGGGCTACGTGGCCGCGAATCATGGAGGAGCCTTGGCGAGCGTGCTGGGCACTGGCGCTGCAGGAAGTGGCGGCGGCAGCCTGGAGAGTTCCGCTTTGCAC
>JAQBPC010000384.1 GCA_028287725.1 Chloroflexota bacterium
TGCTGACATATCTGCACAGTCGTACGCCGCCCGTGGTGTTCCGCGATCTCAAGCCTTCCAACATCATGGTAGACCGATACAACCGCATCAAGCTGATCGATTTCGGCACGGCCCGGCACTTCGACATGTCCAAGCATACCGACACGCTGAAGATGGGAAGCATCGGCTACGCAGCGCCCGAGCAGTACCAGGGTCAGGGGCAAACGAGCCCGCAAACCGATATTTATGCCCTGGGAGCAACCCTCCACCACATGCTGACCAATGAGGACCCAAGCGCTCGCCCCTTTGTCTTTACGCCCCCATCGATGATCCGGCCGGAGGTTCCTGAGAGTCTGAGTCGCGCGGTCATGCGCGCACTAAACCTGGATCCGGCACAACGCTTCCCTACGGCGCTGGAAATGCGTCATGCTTTGGAGCCTGACGTCGCCGAAAACACCACCGCCTATTTGCCGGTCGCGGCGTCTTTTGGTCCCAACCCCTGGCTCGTTGGGTTGCTCGGCATCGTCGGCGCCGCGCTGCTGGAAGGCGTAGCCCTGCTGCCTGAGCTGTCGCGCTATGGGAAGGGATTGGCCAGCGGTGACTGGGCAGTCGATTATGGCGTGCTTGTCGGCGCGGCGATAGGGGCTGGCCTGGGCGGCGCGCTGGCGCCCGGTTGGCAGCCGCATCGAATCCGGGGAAGCGTTGCGGCATTGTTTGGCGCTGCCGCGCTCAGCGCGTGTACCGGCCTGGCGGTTATCGTTGGCATCGGGCACGGTGATCCCAGGCATTTTTCTCTCCGTCTGCTCGCCGCGCTCGCTCTACCCGCCGCGGCGGCGGGCGCTGCCCTAATGCGCGGATTCGGGGTTGGCGAGTAGGGCGCCCTCGGAGACGCGCCGGCGGTCGAACAGAAACGCGCTACCGGCCCGGCTCTTGAGAAAGGACTTTATCTCTGCCGCACTCTGGGCGAGCGCGCCGAGCGTTGCCTGCGCAAGCGACTGGTCCGCGCCCACGGGCACCGCGGCGATGGAGATACTCATCAAAGGCGTTTGCTCCTCAATGCCACGGCGGCTCTTGACGATCGCGTAGCCGCGCTCGAAGTCCTCGGGGCTGTAGAAACTCGGCAATGCTTTATCGAATTGCCGGACAATTGTCTCGCAGACGGGTGCTGCTTGTGGAATCTGTACCAGGGCGAGGAAGTCGTCGCCACCTATGTGGCCGACCATCGCCCATGGATCGTCTTCGACAAGCACGGCGTGACGAAGAATGTTTGCAAGCTGGCGAATAACCTCATCACCGGCAGCAAAGCCATAGCGGTCGTTGAAGGCCTTAAAGCAATCAATATCGACATAGCAAACTGTAAAGTGTCGCTTACTAGCAAGTTGGATGTTAATAGCTCGCTCGATAGCGCGGTTTCCTGGTAAGTATGTCAGTGGGTTGAGGTTCCGCTCTCGCTCGCTACGGCGAAGGTGCGTAGCAATGCGCGCGATAAGCTCGCGTGGGTAGAATGGCTTGACGATATAGTCATCTGCGCCTGCTGCGAGCCCTTCGATGCGGTCTTCGAGGCTGTTGCGGGCAGTTAACATCACTAATGGGACGTCACTGAGCATCGGTTCGGCGCGGAGGCGCCGACAGGCTGCGTTTCCATCCATGCCCGGGAGCATAAGATCCATCAGAACAAGGTCCGGCGGGTGCTGATGGAGAAGCGGCCAGGCGCCTTCCACATCAGGGGACGATATGACCAGATAGCCCTCACCTTTGAGGGTGTCGGCGAGTAATAGGCGAATCGCCGGGTCGTCTTCGACAATGAAAATACAACCGGCCTGCATGTTTCCCTCTGCTAGGTTAACAACTAAGTTGGCTCGGTGCGCATTATTCCCCCGAAGTAATATTGTTCTATTGTATAACACAATCGTGTCGGAATAGCTGCAGTTGGAGGAGTATCCGAAAATCAGATTGCGGTCGTACGGTGAAGACCCGGGGACAAACGTTGTGCACAACGCCAGACAGGGAAGATATCTACGTAAGCCAATGCCGGAGATAGTGTACGAAGACGATGACCTGGTTGTGGTAGTAAAACCGCACGGGATGGTGACACACCCGGCTCATGCCCACCCGGACGGCACGCTTTGGAATCAGCTTGTCGATCTATTCGCCGCCCGTGGTCTTCCCGATCATCCCCGGCTCCTGCACCGCCTGGATCGCGACACCTCGGGCCTGATCTGCGTGCCCAAACTGCCGGCCGCGCATCGATCGCTCGAGCGGGCATTACGCGCAGGGCGGTTCGAAAAGCGCTACCTGGCCTTGGCCACCGGCCGGATGGAAGACGCGGGCACGATTGAGGCGCCGCTCGGCCGTGATCTTCTGGATCGGCGGCGGGTGTGCGTGCGGGAAGACGGGCAGCACGCACGGACCCATTTCCGCGCCATTCGACGATTCCACGACTATACGCTGCTGCGTATCTCACTGGATACTGGGCGAACGCACCAAATCCGGGTGCACCTTGCGCACGTCGGTCATCCCCTGGCCGGAGATACCGTGTATGGTGACGCACGGCCTGTGTGCGAACGCTTGTTTCTGCATGCCGACTGTCTGGCATTTCCACACCCTGCCGGCAAAGAGATGGTGCGCTGCCTAGCTCCATTACCGGCGGACCTTAAGCTGGCGCTCTGTAGGCTGGCCGTGTCGGAGCGCGAGGCAGGCGAAAGATCCAATTGCAGCTGCGCTGCGTATCACTAGACAGAGAATTGGCGCGAGCACGCGAGCGCCCAGCGGGGTGCACGGTAGCCGGCTAACCGAAGGGATTATCAAACTTGGACGCTAGCTATATCGAAAAGCCCCAACCCATCCATGTGGGCCGCAGGGTCTTCCTCGGCGCGCTTGGCGTGGGGATCGTCGGGCTCGCGCTTGGTGTGCGCCGCCTCCCCGGGTTAAACCTGTTGGCCTCGGCGTTTTCCGTCAACGGATTCCAGATCTACACAACAAGCGGCATTCCCCAACTGAACGAGTCGAATTATGCGTTGTCGGTCGATGGCCTGGTCAACCAGCCCACCAAATACAAGCTGGCAGAACTTTTAGCGATGCCAAGCACGAAGATCGTCAAAGATTATCACTGCGTAACGGGCTGGGTCGTGCCGTCGTGCCGTTGGGAAGGCATCAAGCTTGGTGACTTCCTGAATGCGGTGCAGCCGAAAGCGCAGGCAAAGTACGTGCTGTTGTCCTCAGCGGACGGCAGCTATACGGAGAGCCTAACCATGGATCAGGCGCATCTACCGGATGTGCTGTTGGGTTTCAAACTTAACGACAAGCCGCTTTCAGCCGAGCAGGGATATCCTTTGCGGCTGGTCATCCCCGACATGTACGGCTTCAAGTACATCAAGTGGGTAAACAGGATCACGCTGAGCAATCAACTTCAGCCTGGCTACTGGGAGCAACGCGGCTATGCCGTCGATGCCTGGCTCGGGCCACGGAGTAACTACGGCTACGCGACATAACATACTAATTCTACAAAATGAGGCGGGTGCTCTCGAGAGCAACCGCCTCATTTGCATTTCGAAGCGCCTGAGAAAACCTGGAGCGCTAGCTCACTTGCACAAT
>JAQBPC010000387.1 GCA_028287725.1 Chloroflexota bacterium
AGCCTGAGGCGCCTGAAGACGGACTATATCGACATATACCAGATGCACCATATCGATCGTGAAGCGCCCTGGGAGGAGATCTGGCAGGCGATGGACCTGCTGGTGCAGCAAGGCAAAGTGATCTATATCGGCAGCTCCAACTTTGCCGGCTGGCATATTGCCCGGGCCAATGAGATCGCCAAGAGCCGGCATTTGCTGGGGCTGGTCTCCGAACAGTCCCGATATAATCTCATCACTCGGACACCCGAGCTCGAGGTAATTCCTGCTTGCCAGGAGTACGGACTCGGTCTGATCCCCTATAGCCCGTTAGCAGGTGGCTTGCTGGCCGGCGCCCTGGAGAAGGGAGCCGAGGGTCGCAGGTCTGCGGAGAACGTGCAGCGGGCCATCGAAGAGAACCGCCAGAAGCTGGAGGCTTATGAGTCGCTGTGCCGCCGACTTGGCAAGGGTCCGGCAGATGTTGCCCTGGCCTGGCTGCTGCATAACCCGGTGGTGACGGCGCCGATAGTCGGTCCGCGTACGCTCGAGCAGCTTGAGGGATCGCTGCAGGCGCTGGAGATTCGACTCGACTCCGAGACGCTTGCCGAGCTCGACAAAATCTTCCCCGGACCCGGACCCGCACCCGAAGCCTACGCCTGGTAGGCCCAAACCAGGGATTTGTCCGCATCAGCGGCTATGCGTACTGCCGTACTTTAGATACGGAAATGCCGCTGATGCGCCTACGGGTAACGGGCTATTCGGCCGTCGACTCGTCGGGTAGTGGCTCGAAGACAACGCGTTCGGCGGCGATGTCTGCCTCCCGGACCCGCCAGCCCGTCTCAAGCCATGCGCGTGCCTGTTCGTTGGCCGCATCGTTGTGCCACCACTCGGGATACTTCCGCGCCGGCTTGGGCAGGCCGTCGCCCAGCACTTCTTCGATTTGGCGAAAGCCAAGCGCGAGTTCCTGGTAGCGGCCACGTTTCAAGCGCAGGTAGTGCCGTAGGGGTACCCATTTGCCGGGATCTTTGTCTGCCATACCACCCTCACGATGTAGCGCGTGTTGCGAACGCCGCGCCCGGTGCTCACCGACGCTCACTAGTGTACCTGCTCATCGAATGCGGCCTTCGTCACGCGAGGTTTCCCGGCAAGGATGCCATTGTCGGGGAGTGGTACCCGTTCGGGGGTTGTCCATACTGTTCGCCATGCATAGAGTAGATGCGCTGGCTATGGATATTGCGCAAGCGCCGGCACGTGCAAAGTTTATGCTGTCTCCACGCCATCTTGGCATGTGGGTGGTTCCCCAGGGAGGGTGCTACGTGAGCAACGTCGCCGGGACGGCTGTACATATTACTACGATTCTTCCGCTCGCCGAGCGGCATGACGGCATTTCACCGCACGCCGGTGATATCCGTACACTCGTCGTAGCCACCTCGGCGTACGTCCGCGTGTGGCTTGGCCGGCTGCTGGAACGCGAGCCTGGGCTTGAGATCCTGGCTCGTGTCTCGACCGCCGGGCAAGGGGTGCTGGCCGCGAAACGTCTGCAACCGAGCTTGGTGGTCTGTGACCCTGCGACGGCTCACCATCCCTGGCTTGCGACCATGTTTTCTGAAATGTCAGCAGGCACATCGATGCGAGTGGTGGTGATCGAGCCTGACGGACTGCGCTTGGGTTTGGACTATGCCGTACCGGTGGTGGCGGTGCTGCGCCAGGATCTGCCTCCTTACCAGATGGCGAACATATTGCGCGATCTGGCGCAGGTGCAGAGCGGGGGTCATTAGCTGGACCGGCCATGGCGCTGGTGTAGCTGGTGGTACCTGCCCGTTGGTCGATGGAAGAAAGGTGGGACACCTGCAACCCGGTCGCGCACGACGGGGGTTCCACGCTTCCGCGAGATTTGCTCAGGTGAGGCGAACAAAGCGGCCTGAAGGCCACGGCTTGGCGAGGACTGTGAGTCTCCACGCCGTAAACGGCGTGGTTTCAAGACACTGCGGCTGTTCGAACTGACGATTGTAGTTATCAGATCTTATCGGCAATTCACTTCAGACGCCCGGCCCGTATGCCTTACCAGTGTGCGTGGCATCACGCCACGCAGCCGCGCGGCTCGCGACGAGTTGCCCGGCTGTTACGACCATACGAATCCGCCGGAGCCTATGTAAGGGTAGAGCCCGTTACGGGTAGAGGCCGCGGATGCGGTGTGCGTCGGCTACACGTTCGATCGCCAGGCATTGCGCGGCCATGCGCAGGGAAATGCCGTCAGCTTCGTGCCGGGCATATACCTCCTGGAAGGTCCGCCGCAGCACTTCCTCGAGCCGCTCATCGATGTCTACCTCGCTCCAGAACGTTTCTTGCAGGTCCTGTACCCACTCGAAATAGGAAGCAACGGCGCCGCCGGAACCGCCCAGGATGTCGGGCAGCACCGCGATGCCACGTGCCTCGAGGATTGCGTCCGACTCGGGAGTGATCGCGCCGTACGCGCCTTCGACGATCATCTTGGCGCGTACCTCGTGCGCGGCGCGCTCGTCGATCCGCTCGAAGCCGCTCAGCACCAGGATGTCGCACGGCAGTGAGGCGAGCGTCCCGTTGACCTGCGTCCCATATGGGCTGTCACGTAGCGACTCGTGTTCGTCGAAGTAGCGAAGCACGGCAGGAACGTCGATGCCCTGCGCCTGGTAGACGCCGTGCTGGCCATCGCCGATCGCTACAATGGTAGCGCCCCAGTCCGCAAGTACCTGAGCGGCGGTGGCCCCGATCGGCCCGGTACCCTGGAGCACGATTTGTGCGCCCTTCAGCGGCAGGCCATGGGCTTCGGCAAGATCGCGGCAGAGGATGGCCGTGCCCCGGCCGCTCGCCTTGGCCCAGCCATGCGTGCCGCCGATGGCCACTGGCTTTCCAGTTACCACGGCCGGCACGGAATACCCCTGATGCATGCTGAAGGTATCCATCATCCAACCCATGACCTGTGCATCGGTCGAGCGGTCGGGAGATGGAATATCCCGGTCGGGCCCGATCAGGATGGATATCTCGGTGGTGAAACGCCGAGTGAGATGCTCGAGCTCCGACTTGTCCATGGTCGTGGGGTCACAAATTACGCCGCCGTAGGCGCCGCCAAAGGGAATTCGTAAGAGCGCCGCGCGCCAGGTTGACCAGAGTGCAAGTGCACGGACCGCGTCCAGATTCAGGTCGGGGTGGTAACGGATACCCCCGGCGGCCGGCCCGCGCACGATGTTGTGATGCACGCGGTATCCGGTAAACATCGCCAACGAGTCGTCACGCATACGGACGGGAAACGAGACCGTAAGCTCGCGCCGCGACTGGCGCAGGATGCGCCGGTAGCCTATCTCGAGCTGCAAGTGATCGGCGGCCGCGTCGAACTGTCGCAGGGCAAGCTCGAGTATGGATCGCTGGTCAAGGACAGTCGAATGATCGACTGTAGTCATCGCGCGGAACCTCCTGCTGATCATCATTGATCGCGTGGGGGAAAAATGGGGCGGCACACGTCACTGGGCGTCCCCATTCTGGCCCTGGCTATCGTAGCAAACGCCTCAAAAGTCGTCCAGCCGCGACCGGATATAGTAGCGCCGCCCACGCCATTCTCACCCCTTTTCATGGTGCATGAAATCGCATCAAAATTGCGCTAAATTGACCCTACTGAATCGCTTGCATGTTGCCGATAAGAATAACAGAGGGGCTGGGAGCGGTAGTGATTATCGGCTGCAGAGTCCTAAAGATGATGAGAGGGTGTCCTTAATGTTGCACATGATAAAAGAATTGCCACGTAACGCCGAACCAACCCGCAAGCACGACACAGCCAGGTTCACGCAGTGTCGCCTTCCCGTGCCTCACTACGAGTGGCTGCGGTACAGGGCGTTCAACGAACGAACCAGCATGAACCACATCGTGCTCCAGGCACTCGAGTCGCTGCGCAAACAGTCTACCGATGTCGCCACGCCGCTGGCGCTACCGGTCACACCCGGCACGAGCGGTGGCGTGAAGTTCAACGTACACCTTTCGGATCAGATGTATGAGTGGCTCCGAACGAAAGCCTTTAACAGCCGTGGCTCGATCAATCAATTGCTGATCGCGGCAATTGCCGACTACCGGCTGCGCCAGGAAGGCACACTATAAATTCTTCTTGGGGGGACGCAAAACGGGGAGCCGGTCGGCTCCCCGTTTTGTATTTGGCCAGGATTCGCGTTTACTCGTAGCGGAGGGCTTCCGCGGGATAGACACGCGAAGCTTGCCACGCCGGGAGATAGGTGGTGATCAGCGACGCGATGTAGGCAATGACGACGATCAGAGCGATCTGCGCCCAGGGCACCGTGTACACGACGCTGCTGTTGTCCTTGGCGATGCTGTCCACCAGGTTTTTCGCCAACACCAGCCCGAGCACCACACCCAGTAAGGTGCCGAGGACGGCGACGAAGCTCGACTCCAACAAGAAGCTGGTACGAACCATACTCTTCTGGAAGCCCATCGCGCGCATCATGCCTATCTGCTGCCGGCGTTCCACCACCGAACGGAAGGCGATCACGCCAAGGGCGGCGATGCCGACGATCAGACCGAGGGCCATGAACCCCTGCAGCAGGTTGTTGAGCCCGATACCTACCGCTTGATTGGTATCGAATTGCTTTTGCGCTTCCTTCACGTCGAGTCCTTCGTTCAGGAACGTCTTTCCAAGCAGCAACGCCGTTGCGTGCACATCGGTACCCGGGGCGACGCGATACACGTACGTAGTGGGGGCCACCGCGGGCGCGCCCGCGCTCGTGAAGCTGTTTTGGCCGGTATAGATCCCGAGCGTAAGGTCTCCGACATTTGCCGCGTTCTGGTCGATGACTCCGATCACCGTCAGAGGGATTACCGTGCCGGTGCGATTGTCCCGGACCTCGATGCGCGCGGGACTGAACGCCTTATCTTTGTACTTAAAGCCACTGATTGTGAAGGTACTGCCGCCAAAGCCCCCGCCTCCAGTGCCGCTTACCAAAGATGCGTCTACGACGGCGTAGCCGGGTTTAGCTCGTAGCGCTTGCCACACATCGGCGCTGGAGTTGTAACCCCTGGCGTAAGAGTGAAGGGCATAGTGCGTGCTCGTCAGATAGTTGTTATCGAGGACGTTTGCGTTGTACTGCTGCCACGACTGATCTTGTTGACCAGGCTGGCGTACGCCGATGGCGGTCCGGCCGATGCCACCCGAGGCGGTAATGGCCCCCTTGAGCTGCGGGTTGGCGGCGATGACCGCGGCGTTGTTCATCGTGGCGCTTTGCTGGCTGACCGCTCCGTAGATCTGGTAGCCGCCGGTGTCGCGATCGAGCTGCAGGCTACCCGATGTGCTTCTCGTCAGGACCGACATGACCATGAGCGTGAAGATCACCAGGCTGAACATTGCCAACGTCAGGCCGGTGCGGAACTTGTATTGCATGGGGTACGTGACCGCCATTTTGAGGATCGGCGCCAGAGAACCTCGCCGCCCGAAGAGCGACATCAGGCTCGCTGCTATCAGGTCGGCGTTGTACATAACGGACCACACGCCGCCAATTACCAGCATCAAGCCGGACACGAAGAACATTTCAAAGCCGCCATCAAGGTTGGGCACCCCGAATTGCTGCAAGAAGTCGAACGGAAGCAGCCAGAAGACGACCAAGGTGAGGCCGGCCAGCGTGTAGCCAATGCGGTTGCGAACTGGGTCTGGCATGCTGGTCAAACTCAGGATCCAGCGGAGCAACATAGACGCGCCGATGACCAGCAGCGAGGCCCCAGTATTGAAGAAGAACACTTGCTTCGTGCTGAGACCCACGGGTATCAGCAGGGCGCCCGCTATCAATAGGATTGGGCCACGGGCGATCAACGCTGCTATAAGCGGCCAGAAGAAGATGGCAAGCATAACCAGGAGAAGCGCGATGCTTACCGCGCTGTGTAGGACCAGCGCAAGCAGCACGCCGATGATCGTAAAGGCGAAGCGAACTTTTGTCTTGCGTGGGTGCCGCGGGAAGCGGCCTAGCGAGCGCTGCCAGGCGTCACCCAACGTCTTCGTGGTGCCAAAGTCTTCCGGCAAGTCTCGAATCGCGGCGACGATGTTGAGGCGGCTGACCCGGAAGGAGGAGACTACGACTGTCAGGAAGGTGACCAGGGCGCCGAGACAGAACGCCACGATCAGGCTGCGTGGCTCGACATGGCTCTGGATCGGGAAGTCCACCGACTGGAGCAAGAAGGCCATAATCTTGACCATGCCCAGACCGACCAGCACGCCGAGACAGATGCCGACCAGCGCGGCGCCGAGGTTATAGACGTAGCCTTCGAACAGAAATTGTTGGATTAGGTGCCGTCGTTTGGTGCCGATGGCTCGGGCCATGCCCATTTCTGCCCGTCGCTCGGCTGCCAGCATCACGAAGATCAGGAAGATGAGCAGCACGCCGGCGGCGATGGAGAAGAGCCCAAACACGATGAAGATAGAGGTAAAGACACTGCCGAAGAGATCCGCCGCGTCTAGTCCATCCTTCTTGACCGGTTGTACCGAGTAGTCGCTGATCGAGGCCAATGAGTCGTTCAAGGGCCGCGCAATTGCCGGATCCTTGATTGATTTCAATGCACTGATCACGGCAGGATCACTGAGCAAACTCTTGAGCTGGACGCTCTGACCCGGCTTGGCGACGTTAGCTTGCAAGGCGGTGAGCTTGGTCTTGTCGCCGGACTGTGCCGGATCGTTGATAAGCTTTTTCAGTGCGCTGTGACCGGCAGAGCTTGCCAATAATGTCTGCGCTGTTGCGACGTTTGGTGGGTTGGCGAGCAGCGCGCGGAGCCCTGCCGTCACCGCGTCACTATTGTTTGCGCCGCTGGTCGCATCACCTTGATTGGAGACAAGAATCGTGTTCGGTTGTTGCGGTGAGAGCCGCTCCAATGGCAGCACGATACTCGGTAGAAACTGCTGGCCGGCGGTAGAGAGGGCGCCCGAGGCCAGATTCACGTTCTCCAGGATGGCACGGACGCGCAGGCGCAGCGGTTGGCCTCTCAGGAAGACAGTCACGGCATCGCCAGGATGGGCATTCAGGGCGTCGCCGGCCTTCTTGTTGAGATAGGCTTCGTCGCCGGCAAGCTGTGCAAGGGACACCGTTGCGCCGCCGGTGGTTGTCAGACCGCCGAATTTGGCGGGGTAGTTGGTGGGAAACGCTTGCAGGAGACTGCCGGCTTTAGTTTGCCCGGACGTGATGTCCTGCAACGGCGCGTTGGTAATATAGGCCGGCATCGCGGCAGCGGCAAGCGGGTTTGCAGCGACCGCGGACTGAATCTTCTTGGTAACGTCGGCCGAAATGGGCCCAACGCCGCCTACCAGGGCCTGGGAAGACACGCCGGACGTATGGAACACGGCCTCATCGACATAACCAAGGCCGGTGAGCGCCGACGAGCGTACGGAGTAGCTGATGGTATCGCCCGTGCCGAAGGCGCTCGTGATGATTACCGTGCTGAGCATTAAGCCCACAATGATCAGGATGGTCTGCGCACGGCGGCGCGGGATGTTCCGCAGGCCCATTTTGAAGAACAGCGGATTGAGCGCGGCAAGCACGAGTACGACAACGGTGACGATGACGAAGATGGCAAGCATCCACGCCATCAGGGTGTCCATGGAAAGACCGAACAGCGACTTCATCGGTTTTTGCCTTCTATCGCGCCTGTACGGCAGCGCGATGTTCATCCAGCATGCCCGTCATTCCTCTGGCCCCTTGGCCTAGCCCCGCGTCCTCAATATGACCGTCGCGCATCCGCACGATGCGGTCGGCGCGCTCACCTACCTCGAGGGCATGGGTCACGACAACGAACGTCTGGCCGTTCTCTTTATTCAAGCGGCACATCAAGTCCATGATCCCGTTGGCGGATTCGGAGTCCAGGGCGCCGGTCGGCTCGTCGGCCCACACGATGGCCGGGTCGTTCACCAGGGAGCGGGCCACGGTCACGCGCTGGCGCTGCCCGCCGGAGAGCTCGGCCGGCCGATGCTTGGCACGGTCGACGAGATTCACGGTCTCCAGCGCGGCGAGGGCCCTCTTGCGCGCGACATTTGGGCGGACGCCGCTGACCAGCAGCGGCAGCTCCACGTTCT
>JAQBPC010000393.1 GCA_028287725.1 Chloroflexota bacterium
TTGTGCTGCTGGTGAAGCTGGTGGGCGAAGTCGTCGGCCACCACCTGCTGATTCTACAGTTTCACGAGTACACCGCGCTCTTCTACATCTTTGGTCCCCTGCTCTGGGTTATCCTCGGGAACCGCCGATCATTGGTTCGCGACGTCAAAGAGTTCGACGAGTGGGATCAGGACGACGTGGAATGGCTGAAGAAATCGGTGCTCAAGGGGCCGAGCGCCAGGAATCTGCCGCCGCAGGGTCGCTTCAACGCGGGCCAAAAACTGAATGGTATCCTCACCATCTCGGCAACGCTGGGCTTTGTGGTGACCGGGATCATCGTCTGGCGGCCGCCGTGGATTGTAAAGATCGCGCCGTCATGGATTTTTGGCGATGCGATAAGCAACAACGCCGTGTTTCTCCATCAGCTGCTGACCTTTGTGAGTATTCCGCTCGTACTCGGTCACATCTACCTGGCGGCCGTTTCGCGCGCGACGCGCCCATCGCTCAGCGCCTTGACCGACGGCACCGTCCCGCTGTCGTATGCGCGCGAGCACCATGCTAAATGGGCCGCGGAAATCGAGGACCGGGCGATCGCCAATCAGCATGCGGACAGCCAGAACACCACCTCACTGAGCACGCATTGACGGGTGCCCAGTGATGTCGCGGACCTTTGGTGGAGACGCTTAGGTTTCGGCTGCGGCGGGAATCTCTTCTCGCTCCCGCTTTTCCTCGAAGAGCGGGCAAATAAGCGCGAGGTCTCCAGTCCAGATAGTCTGAGCCTCGCCGAAGCCTAAACCGCAAACATAGCCCTCTTCCGAGGCGCTTAAATGCTCGCAGCGGAAACAGTTTTTCGGCTTACTCTCGTTCAGGTAGGGCATGCGCTACCTCCCGTATCTACATAGTGTGTGCAGCAATGTAGTGTAGCGACGGCTAGGGGCTTACCGCAAGCCACTCTCCCGCACGTATGCACCATCATTCGCGCAGGCCATGGTATAATCGCTGGCGAGTAGCACTATCCGCTGCTTTACTCCTCTGATCGGCAAGGGACGTTGAACATAGCGCGCTTCATTTGCAGGCTGCTCTCGGTGTCCGCGTCCGACAGAGTAATTCCCCGAATTCCGTAGCGAAGGGCCCCGACAAGAGCAATGGCAGCACGTTGCCCGAATTGCACGCGTAAACTGCACATCTGGAACAACCACTCAGGTTTTTGCAGCAAACGGTGTCGTGAGGAATCTCGCAGTGCGTGTCTGAACTGTGGCAAAGTCGGCCTATTCAAGCATGAGCGCCTGGGTTGCTGCAGCGACGAGTGCCGTTACTGGTATGTCACCACGCTGCTCGGCTATGACCGGGAATTCCTCCTGACGCCTGCGTGGGATAAGGTTGTGTACCACGTGCGCCTGCCCTCCAGCAGCGCCGAAATCTCCTCCCTCCAGTTGGATGAGCTTGAATTTGAGCGCGCGCTCGAAACGATACTCGTAGTCGCGGCGCCCGCCTGGATTTCGCGCCAAAAGGTGCTTGCCGAGTTGCCGTACAAGCGGTTCGACAACACCGCGTGGCAGCATCTCCGGATGGACGGTACGCTCACGCCGGAAGAAATTGAGCGCTTCCGCGGCATGTGCTACGACGACCCGCTCCTCTATCACAAGCTCGGCGTGCACGTCTTCGAGAAAATTCGCGGCCAGGGCGGCACGAGTCCGATCATGCCGTCGACCTCGACGCAGCTGGCGCCCGGCGGCGTTGCGTTGAGCCAGCAGCTGCTCACCATGGATTCGTATGGTTCCCTGCAAACGGCGCCTATGGATATGCTGACAGCCGCTATGTCCACCCCGCAACCACCGCCACTTCAGCTGACGCAGGTGAGCCAGGCTGGAGCATCGCTGCCGGCGCCGGATCACTTCGCGGCTCAGGTCCGCACGGTGTTCGCGCTTCGCGGCTATGAGGTAGCCGCGCTGAGCTCAGAAGTGGCAAATACGCTGCTGCTCACCAAAGGCGGCAAACGGGCCATAGCAATGTATCATTGGGAGCCCGGCATGGTCTCGGATCAGCCGGTTCGCCCCTTACTCGATCTCCTGGTGACCTGGGAAGCCACCCATGGATACTTCGTGACCAATGGGCACTTTACGCTGCAGGTTGAGGATCTGGTCGCCGACAGACCGATACAGCTTGTCGACGGCACCCAATTTGCCACCCTGGTCGACGGCGGGCGCAGCGCCGCGCGGCCTGCTGCGCTAGGCGACGAGCCTGCAGCCGCCAACGGCAAGGTACACCCCAACGGAACAGACGAGGCTGGCGGCGACAACACCGTGCACCTCAATGGCTCCGCGCCTGCCAATCAGGATGCCGGCGTTACCCAGGTAATTGCCGCGGCACCGGCCCAAGGGGACCAGGACGCCAAAACGCAGGTTATCTCCACCACGCCCCAGCACGCCGACGGGACGGCCGCCGCGGAGCGGGCTGGTTCCAATTCGAAAGAAGAAGAGCCTCAGCCGCACCCTGCCGAGAACGCCTAAAGCGGCTCGACTCGCACGAGCTCGAGCAGGCGCGCAATGTCCGCGGGATCACAGCGGCCGGCGCCGATGGTCAGCGTATTCGCCACTGCGGTCGCGGTCGCTAGCCGCAGCATTGTCCGTGCGACGTCCGGCTGAGCAATGACGTCTAACAGATCCTGCTGATCCGCCGCACGCACCAAGCCGGCCGCCAGGCCCGCCACGAATGAATCGCCGGCCCCTACCGTATCCACCGGCTGGACCTTTGGCGCGTATGCCCGCCAGGAGCCGCCAGGGCTGTGTAGCACCGCGCCATCGGCGCCGAGCGTGATAGCGAGCCCAGCAGGGCCGGGCTTCGGCAGCGCTCGTTGCACCGCGGCACTATCGAACGGATCGAGCGTCTCGCCGAACAGCTCGGCCGCCTCGTGCTGGTTCGGCTTGACCAGCAGCGGACCAGCATGTATGCCGGCGCGCAGCGCGGCGCCCCGCGAGTCCAGGAAGCAAGGAACGCCCGCCTCGCGTGCATGCGCGATAAGCGTGGCATAATAATCCGCCGGCATACCCGCGGGCAGCGAACCTGAGAGACACACAAGCCGCGCCGTGCGAACGGCACGATCGAATGAGGCGAGAAAGGCCGCGATCTCATCTGACTCGATTGGTGGTCCCGGCTCGTTGATCTCCGTTGCCAGGCTCCGTGCAGGGTCGACAATCGCCGTGCAGGTGCGGGACTCGCCACGAATCGTGGTGAGCTGATGCGGCAGGCCCTCGGCCTCTAAGGAGCGCTGGATCTGGGCGCCGGTAAGGCCACCCGCGAAGCCGAGGGCCAGCACCGGGCACTGCAAGGAATGCAGGGCGCGCGCCACATTCAGACCCTTCCCACCGCCGAGATTAAGGCCATGTTCTACCGACCGTGACGTGCCGAGTGTGAAGTCCGGCGCGACAAGTGTACGGTCCAACGCGGCGTTCAGGGTGACGGTCACGATCATAGAGGTGGCGCCTCCACGCCCTCTATCTGTTGTTGTCGCGCATATATTGCAACACGAGTGGGTCTATCCAGGTGGCAGAACCCTCGCGCATCTCCAGATTCTCGCGGCCGGCGTAAGCAGCCATGGCCGTCGCGGTGGCCTCGTCGTAAATGCCGGTCACGGGGTTTCTGTAATCGCCGGCAGCGGCGAGCATGGACTGAATTTCGCGGGTCAGGTCGGCGGTCACCGCCAGCGCCGTGCCTTCGGCCGTCGGCTCCAGATAGAGGGTGTGCAGCCGCATGATTCGAGTCAGCTCGTCAATCGGCGCCGGATGATCGTCGACCCGCAAATCTATGTATTGGTCGTTGAAGCCACAGTAGCCGCCGCGCTCGCGCACCACGAGGATTGCGGCCGACTGCATGCCCCGGCTGTCACCGCCAGCGGCCTGCGCGGCGGCAAGCGCGGCGATCAAGCGATCGGCAAGCGAGCCGCCGGTCGCTTCGAATGTCTCGGCGAGCGCGTCTACAGTTGCCTGGCTCACCAGAATGTTGCCTTGAGCCGTGTAGCCGTGCCCGGTCCTGCCACCAGCCCAGGAAAAACAACCACTGCCGGTATACGTGGCGGCATTGCCGCGCGCGTCGACAAGTCCGACTTGCCGGTGGTCGCGCCCGTCATCAGCCGCTACCAACCTGTCCAACGCTTCCTGCGCGGTCGCGCCCTGCTGCAGCAGCCGCAAGCCGTCCGGTCCGAACGTGGGATTGGCCCTGGCCTGTGTTGCAACCGCGCCGACGCCGGCAATGGCCCAGGGAACGACGGCCCCAACCGCGAGGAACTTCGATTGCACGACCACGCCGAGATCACCGTTCGCGGGATCACAGGCAGCAAGGGAGTAGGTGGCAACGATTCTTTGGCGCATCGGCTTTCTCTCCTGACTCACGGGCTTTCAGGGCCTGCACGAGCATAGCAAGGCTCAGGGTAACAGATTGGCGTGTCGTGGCCAGGATTGACAGAAGACCGCGAGATGCCTATCATGGCATATATCTATATTTCCGATAGATATGCAGTAGATTTGAGATCAGGCTGACCGGTCAACCGGAGGCCAGCCGCGGGGCTGATGCGCCCAGCGGCTGGCCTCCTTTTGTTATGCGCAAGGCGGGTGGTCGAGGGTGTGCGCTTAGGGCGTTACCGTCGCGCGACCACCAGCAAACGAGGGAGTCCATCTGTACATGAGCAGCCTACTGAAACAACTAGAGCCGGAGACGCTGCAAGAAGTCGCTGCGCGCCTCGAGGACCGGCCGGCTGAAGAGATCCTGGCCTGGGCGCTCAGAACGTACAAGGACTCCATCGTACTTGCCTGTTCGTTTGGCGGCCCGACCGGCATGGTCTTGCTCGACATGATTATGAAGATGGCGCCGAGCACGCCTGTGTTCTACCTCGACACCGAATTCCTGTTCCCCGAAACCCACGCCCTGATCGAGCGCGTCGCTCAGCGCTACGGTTTCGAGCCGCGCGCAGTGCGCCCCGAGCTCACGGCGGATCAGCAGGCCCTGCAGGAAGGTGACCGGTTGTGGGAGCGCGACTCGGATCGCTGCTGTGAGATACGTAAGGTAGTACCGCAGCGTCAAGCGCTGGCCGGTTACGGCGCGTGGATAACCGGCCTGCGTCGAGATCAAGCATCGACACGGCGGTCCACTCCCGTTGTCTCCTGGGACCAAAAGTTCGGGCTCGCCAAGATCGCGCCGCTGGCAAATTGGACCGAGCAGCAGACCTGGAACTACATCGTGGAGCACGATGTGCCCACCAATGCGCTGCATAATGTCGGCTACCCCAGCATCGGCTGCACCCATTGCACAAGGCCGGTGGAGACGGGCGAAGACGCTCGGGCAGGCCGCTGGAGCGGGACCGCCAAAACGGAATGCGGCCTCCACCTCGCGCCACGGCGGGACGCCACACAGAGCCCGGAGAGCGCGGGAAACCATGCGTAAAGCATTGTGTACCACCCCGGCCGATTTACTCGGCCGGTTGCAGCTGAACATGTTCCAAGGCCCAAAGCCCATTGGCTGTAATACGAGGAGTACACCGTGAATATCCGACGACTGAGCGTAGCGCTGACTGCGCCCCTGCTGATACTGACAATCGTAGGGGGCACCGCTACCGCGCCGAGAAGTGCGGCGCACGCCGTGCAGGATGCCAAGCCCACCATCCACGTGGGCTATTTCCCGAACATCACGCATGCCCAGGCACTTCTCGGGTTTTCCGAGCATGCGTTCACACGATACTTGCCAAACGTTAACGTGACGGCGACAACGTTCAACGCCGGTCCCGACGAGATGAATGCGCTGTTTGCCGGCGCCATTGACATCGGCTATATCGGGGCGGGTCCCGCGATCAACGGGTTTGTGCGGTCGCACGGCGCGGTGGTCATCGTGGCAGGCGCGGCAAGCGGTGGCTCGGTGCTGGTGGCGCGCGCCGGGACGAACATCAAGAGTGTGAAAGATCTCGCCGGAAAAACCGTCTCGGTGCCGCAGATGGGCAATACCCAGGACATTCTCCTGCGACAGCTACTCAACGAAAACGGGCTAAAGCCGGCCGATCACGGCGGATCCGTCAAGGTCGTGGCCGTGCAGAACGCCGACACCCTGGCGCTCTTCCAGAAGGGCGATCTCGATGCCGCACTCGTACCTGAGCCTTATGGCACACGCCTGATCGCCTCCGTCGGCGCCGGTATCGTGCTCGACTGGAAGCAGATCTATGGCGGCAACGTCCCGGTAACCGTGGTCGTCGCCTCTGCGGCCTTTGCAAAGGCACACCCAGACCTGCTCGTACGCTTCTTGCGCGTCCACCGCCAGCTGACCAACCAGCTCCAGGCAACGCACTACCACAAGGACAGCCTTGGCATCGAGGCGCTCCTCAATGCGCAGATTAAGACGCTCACGGGTAAACCGCTGACGAGCCAGATTCTCGAAAAGTCCCTCACCAAGGTCACGTTCAGCACGTCACTCGATCAGGCTGCCCTGAGTCAGTTCGCGGGCTTTAGCGCGACCGCCGGCTACTTGAAGAGGGGCGTAAACCTCGCGGGACTGGTTGACACCTGGCCGCTGGCACACCTGAACGACCAGTCCATTCACTAGCCGGAGGTGATAGAGTGAGCACACTGGGAATTCCGGCGCCAGTACGCCGGTGGCGCGACGCAGTCCTTCCACAATCGCGGGCACTGCCCGCGGAGCGATCAGCGCCTGCGACCCTGCGTGTTCGCTCCGTGACCAAAACCTTTCATGGCGCCGGTGGATTGGTCACCGCACTGGACGATGTGAGCGTCGAGGTGCAACCGGGCGAATTCGTCTGCCTTGTCGGCCCGTCCGGATGTGGTAAATCGACCTTGCTGAATCTCATCGCCGGGCTCGACCACCCCAGTCAGGGTCAACTCATGCTAGGTGGCCAGGCCATCGAACGCCCTGGCGCGGACCGTGTCGTAATGTTCCAGGAGCCGGCGCTGTTCCCATGGCTCAACGTGCGCGACAACGTCGCATTCGGCTTAACCTTGTCCGGCATGCGCCGAGCGCAGCGGTATGCGCGCGCCGAGCAGTATCTCGAGCTCGTTGGTCTCGGGCAATTTGGCCGCGCCTGGGTACATGAGCTCTCCGGCGGCATGAAAGGCCGGGTAGCCCTGGCCCGTGCCCTCGTCCTCGATCCACGGGTCCTGCTTATGGATGAGCCATTTGCCGCGCTCGATGCCCAGACTCGCGATCGGCTGCTGCTCGAGCTGCAACGCATCTGGCTCGAAACGGGGAAAACCATCGTTTTCGTCACGCATAACGTACGCGAGGCAGCGGTTCTGGCGAACCGCGTGCTTGTGTTCAGTGCTCGACCTGGCCGAATCAAGGCAGAGATTCACATAGACGTGCCGCGGCCTCGTGAGCTGAAGAGTCCAGAGATGCTCGCGGCGGCGAACCGTATTTCCGCGGAGCTTGAGAGCGAAGTGACCATCAGCGAGGAACAGGAGATGGCCACGGCCACCGCGCGTAATTTCGCAAGCCACGGACTGCTCTGGAGACTCTAGTACTATGGTAGTTGCCCTCAAGCGAATCGCATTCTATGTCGGGCTTGTCGCAATATGGCAGGCCCTCTATGCGTCCGGACGCTGGTCGCCGATGCTCTTTCCGTCGCCCGGCGATGTGTGGAGTGCCTTGCTGGACGGATTCCGCCAGGGAACGTTCCCGACAGCCATCAAGGCTAGCCTGCAACGGGTGGTCATTGGCTTTATCATCTCCTTCTTCCTGGGCGTGCTCATGGGCACGGCCATGGCCCGCTGGAAGAGCGTGCAGGAAACGCTCGGCTCCCTGGTGCTCGGCATGCAATCGCTGCCCAGTATTTGTTGGGCCCCACTCGCTTTGATGTGGTTCGGCTTGCAGGATACGGCGATCCTTCTGGTCGTCGTCCTTGGCTCGACCTTCTCGGTCACCGAGGCCACCTATGCGGGCTTCAGGAACGTGCCACCCCTCTACCGTCGGGCCGCGATGGTGATGGGCGCGACCCAGATGCAGCTGCTCCGACGCGTGCTCATTCCCGCGGCATTGCCCAGTATTGTGACCGGGCTAAAGCTATCGTGGTCGTTTGCCTGGCGCTCGCTCATGGCCGGTGAGCTCATCGCGTCGCTGGGTGGATTCGGCCAGTTGCTGCAGAACTTTCGGGAAACATTCGACATGCCGTCGGTCGTAGCGGTTATGGTTGTAATCGTGGCAATTGGCCTGCTGGTCAACGCCGTGGTATTCCGGCCATTGGAAAAAAGCATCCAACGACGCTGGGGTATCACGACCGACGATCGGCAATCTGATTATCGAAAATCGCGGCGGCCGGCAGCGAGCATCCAGCGTCAGCTGGACATTGCGCAATAAAGGCATCAGGAGGAAGAATTGGTACAGGGATTCACCGTATGGCTGACGGGCTTATCAGGGGCGGGGAAGTCGACGATCGCGAACAGGCTGGAGCAAGAGCTCATTGCGCGCGGCAGGTCGGTGGAGATACTGGACGGCGACATCGTACGCACCCACCTCTCCAAGGGGCTTGGCTTCTCCAAAGAGGACCGCGACACCAACATCCTGCGCATCGCCTTCGTCTGCAGCCTGCTAACGCGGCACGGGGCCGCAGTGATCAGCGCCGCTATTTCTCCGTACGCGGAAGCTCGCGCCCAGGCGCGCGCGCAGATTGGCGCGTTCGTCGAGGTTTATGTCCAGTGCCCAATTGAAGAGCTGACGCGCCGAGATGTTAAAGGGCTTTACGAAAAGGCGCTGCGCGGGGAATTGGCGAACTTCACCGGGGTCTCCGATCCCTATGAGGCGCCGGTCGACCCGGATGTAACTGTCAATACGGATACGGAGACGCTCGAGGAGAGCGTTGCCAAGATCCTCGCGGTGCTCGAGTCGCGTGGCTATATCGGGCAGGCGGCCGGCGCCGTCGCCTGAGCTCAGGCCGGGTACACACAGGAGGGCCGCCACGTTTGTGACCGGCTGCACAGGCAGGAATGAAAGGACACGAATCGGATGACCGCTGCGGCAAGCGATCGAACATCGGCCAAGACGGACGGGATAACCCCGCATGGCGGGCGCCTGGTGCAGCGCCAGGTTAGCGGGCAAGAGGCCACGGAGCTGGGCGAGCGGGCCCGCAGCCTTCCCGCGCTGCGTCTGAACGCCCGGCAACTCTGCGATCTCGAGCTGATCGGGAACGGCGCATTCAGCCCGCTTACGGGCTTTATGGGCCCGGACGATTACGAGCGTGTGGTCTCGGAGATGCACCTCGCAAACGGCCTTCCCTGGTCGATACCCGTCACGCTGGCGGTGAACGAGGTGGATGCGCCCGTGGTCGGCGGCGAGATCGCGCTGCTCGATCAGCAGGGTTCCTTCAAGGGCGTGCTACAGGTCGAGTCGGTGTACTCCTATGATCGGGCTCGCGAGGCGCGTGAGGTCTACCGCACCGAAGATCCCAACCATCCTGGGGTAGCGGCGATGCTGGCGCAAGGGGACACCCTGGTCGGCGGAACCGTCACCGTCGTCGACAGCCCCGCTACTCCAGGTCCGTACCACCTGCCACCCGTGGCCACCCGCGCCGCTTTCGCCGAGCGTGGCTGGCGGACGATCGTGGGCTTCCAGACCCGCAATCCGGTGCACCGCGCGCACGAATACATTCAAAAGTGCGCATTGGAGATCGTCGACGGCCTCCTACTGCACCCGCTGGTCGGCGAAACCAAGTCCGACGACATCCCGGCGCCGGTGCGCATGCGCTGTTATGAAGTGCTGTTGGCGGGCTACTATCCGGCCGACCGCGTGATCCTCGGCGTGCTGCCGGCCGCCATGCGGTATGCGGGCCCGCGCGAGGCAATCTTTCATGCCCTTGTCCGCAAGAACTACGGCTGCACGCATTTCATCGTTGGTCGGGACCACGCCGGCGTAGGTAACTATTACGGAACCTACGATGCCCAGCTGCTGTTCGATCAGTTCGATCCCGCCGCACTTGGCATCGTGCCGCTCAAGTTCGAGAACACCTTCTTCTGCACGCGCTGCGGCGGTATGGCCTCAGGCAAAACCTGCCCACACACCGAGAGCGACCGTGTCTCGCTCAGCGGCACAGCTGTGCGTGCCATGCTCCGAGAAGGCAAGCTGCCGCCACCCGAGTTCACGCGGCCCGAGGTTGCCCAGGTCTTGATCGACGACCTGCGGCAGACCCCGGTAGCGTAGGGACTCACTCGGCAATATCTCCTCTTAGGCGCCCCCGGCTAAGCGCCCGCCATCGACTGGGAGGATAACCCCGGTCACAAATGCCGCCTGGTCTGAGCACAGCCAGGCGGCGGCGGCGCCCACCTCTTCCGGCAGGCCGATGCGGCCTATTGGGACTGCGCGTATGATCGGGTCGCGGGCCGCGTCGCTCAGTTGCCCGATCCGCTCGGTAAGGATGGGACCAGGCGCGACGGCGTTGATCCGAATGTTGCGTTGGGCATAATCCAGGGCCGCGCTTTTGGTAAGGCCGATGATGCCGTGCTTGCCGGCCACGTACGCGCCCATGCCGCGGACGCCGCTGAGTCCGGCGGTGGATGACATATTGACGATGGCGCCCCCGCCGCCGGCGAGCATGGCGGGGATCTCGTACTTCATGGCCAGAAAGATGCCTCGGAGATTGACCCTGACGGATCGATCAAAGTCATCGACCGAGATATCGGCCAGCGGGGCCGGCATGTGGCCGTCGCCGGCGTTGTTGAAGGCGGCGTCCAGGCGTCCGTAGACCTCGAGTGTCCGCGCCACGAGGTGCTCGACGGCGGCCGGGTCACCGACGTCGGTGGGTACGGCGAGCGCGCGTCCGCCTTCGGCGATGATATCGCGAACGATCGCGGCCAGCGCCTGCTCATCGCGCGCGGCAAGCACGACGGTAGCGCCTGCCTTGGCGAAGACGCGGGCGCTGGCGGCGCCGATACCGCGACTCGCACCGGTGATGATGGCGACCTTACCGGCCAGGTTCGGGTTCGTGGGGACTGCAGTAGACATGGCAATTTTTCCTCCTACATTATTTGTATCGACTGTATGATTAAAAATCAAGCCCTGCAATCACCATGTACCCGCCCGCTCCCCGCGGATCAATACGTCAGTCGTAAAATGACGGCGCTTTCTTGAGCGTTTGCCACTGCTGACCATCATGATGGAAAATGGTCAGCGCCACCTGCTCGCGCTCGACCAGATCCAGGAGTTTTCGCGTGCTGGCGCGCAATTGCTCCTCGTCCTCATCGACCGGCGAGGCCTGACGATCAGGGGTAAAAGCACCTTGGATGGCGACCGCGTCGATAGCCAGCAGCACCGGGCCGGTCCGCGGCAGGCGCACCAGAACCGATTGATGGCCTGGCGTATGCCCACTCGTCTTGATCAGCGTCAGGCCAGGCTGTAGCTCGGTATCGCCATCAACCAGCCGGTAACGCAGATCAGGATGATCCCAGTGGGCCCGTATGGGGGCATAACGCTCGTATCCGCTCCGCGCCAGATCGTAATGCTCGCGCTGCACGATGAACTCCGCCCTGGTAAACGAATCGTGATGTCCCGCATGGTCCACATCGAAATGGGTGCAGATGACGGTGTCGATATCGTCAGGACGCAGGCCAAGGTCGGCGAGATGCTCGATCACATTCTTTTCATTCTCGGCCGACGGTGACCCAGGCGCTCGTTGATAATCCGCCGGCAGCCCGCTATCGATCAGGATATGCCGCCCATCGCCGGTCTCGAGGAGATAGCATCCCATGGACATGTCCAGCGTACGGCCTCCCGGAAACGGTACGGTCGAGGTCGATAGCTGCAGAAGATAGAGTTTTTGCGGCGCAGAGGAGTTCGGTGTCATGTATCGATCCTTCATGCTTGGGGCGCTTCTGTTGGAGGATTCACGGATGGGGCCACCTGACAGATTCGAGTGTAGCCGACAGTATGGCGATCCGGCTTGAAGTGAGACGACAGGTGAAAGGGCGTTCGGTATCATTCAACGTCGTCGTCCGTGATCCATGTCCTTCGTGCCAATGTCCAGAAACCCTCCTCGTCGTCGATATGCCCTTTTATTCGTAAAAGCACCTCTTAACCAGCAAATACGTATAATCCGCGTACAGGAGATTTCGCGCAAGGCTACGGGAACGATCGCCATGGCCAGGATCGCGATGGTCTTGCTGTGTGCACGAGGGTTGCTGGGTAAAGCGGCGCCCAGCACAACAGTCGCCTCTCCAACGGCCGCTGCCACGGCGGCGATCCCGGCCGGCATCGTCACCGCCGTTCTCCATCGCGGACTGTTGCTGCCCGCAGGCGCGACACGCCATATCGCCGCGACCCCGTTCGCCCCACTTTTTCCTGGCGACCGAGTGCGAACAGCCTCGGGCGATCGCCTGGCGATCGAGCTTCGGGACGGCTCGCAGTTCCTCCTCAACGGCGATACCGACCTTGGTATCGATATCCCGTTTCTGCACTTGTACCATGGCGAGATTTACGCGCGCGTAGCCCACCCCGATGGGTCCCGCCTCGTGATTAGCACTGACTCCGCCATTGCCGCGGTACGCACCGCACAGTTCGACCTCACGTCGGGTATCCATGGTTCAGTGGCGGAGGCGGTACTTACCGTTCTGGTAGGGAGCGTACGGTTCACAAGTGGCCCTCGCGATGTGCTGGTAACACCGGAGCGCCAAGCGACGGGAAGCTCTAACGCGTCCCCGACTCGAGCGGTCGTCGCGCCCATGATCAGCCTTGCCCACAGTCGGTACTGGCCTGCGCGCGTCATGTTCTCACCGGGCGTCAAGCTCCCGGCGCACTTTCCGACCTCGCACGCCGCCGCGCTAGCAGCGAATGAAGCAGGAGTGCGGCTACAAACGCATCCGTTTGACATCAGTGCACTCTTGACTCTGGCGGATGCCGGCGCCGACAAAGGCAACGCGCTTGCCGCCCAGCTTAGCTATAGCCGTGCCCTGGCGCTGCTTCCGCGTTCCAATCGCGTTCAACGCGCACGCGCTGAGGCGGGCCTCGCGGCGACCGCCCTGGCGCTCGACGAGGTGCATCGAGCCGACGTGGCGGCAAGCGCCGCCCAGCGCCTGGACCCCGCTAACCTGGAGGCGGATATACTTCGGGGCAATGCCGCCCTGGCCCGCGGAGATCTGAGCGCCGCACTCAGATGGTTTGCTCAGGGGCACGCCCATCATCCTAAAGCGGTCGAGCCACTCGTCGCCGAAGGACTTGCGCTTCTCCTGCAGCGGCAAGACATTGCAGGTGCGAGTGCATTAAAGGCGGCGCTGGCACTGCACCAATTCAGCTCACTGTCCGGCCCTGCGCTCGTCTATCTCGGTGTGCTTGCGACGTTTAGCGTCGCACCGGATATTGCGCTGAGCTACGATCTCCAGGCGGTCAAGGCGACGCCCCGGGAGGCACTAGGCTGGACCTCGCTCGGCGGCGCACTCGGCCGGCTGGGCCAATACGACAAGGCTGTTCAGGCATTCAGCGTCGCGGCGCAACTCGGCGACATGTATCAACGCGCGTCTGCGTTGGATAACCTTGGGTACGCGAACGTTGAGCTCGGCAACCTTGCCGCTCAGACGGCCGCTTATGGAGCCGCCGTGGCAATCGACGCGGGAGACGCCAATGCCGCGGATGGGCTGGGCTGGACGGACGTCGCGGCCGGCCACTTTACCGCAGCCGTCAGCGCCTTCAGCAGGGCAGTCACCCTAGCGCCGGGCATCGGTGAGCTCAGCGCGGATTACGCCAATGCCCTGTGGGCCGCGCGCAAGCCGATCGCAGCGGAGGCAGTGAGCCGTGCCGCACTTCGGTACGACCCCCACAACGCCAGCGTGCTTTTAGCGCTGGCGCTCGCCCTCAACCGAGAAGGTAAGAGCGCATCAGCAGCCTACGCCGCCGCCTATAGCGCTCGACCACTTGCTTTAAACGGCGCCGCCCGTGCGGCGCTCGCGGGCACGATCGCCTTCTACAACGGCAGGCTGGCGGAAGCCAGTACAGACGTACAACAAGCGACGCGCATGCAACCCGCGATGTACCTACACTGGCAAATGCTTGGCCGAGTCCTAACAAGCATGAAGCAATACCGTGACGCGATTGGGGCGGCTCGCCGTGCGGTCGCCCTCGACCCGGCGGATAGCGTGTCTCATGGCGTGCTCGGCACGAGCTATCTGGCGATCGGCGATTATCAGCACGCCGAGGTCGAGAATCGCGCCGTACTGCGGCTCGATTCGCATCAGGTAGCAGCACGTCTGGGGCTTGGCACGATCGCGTATCATCGCAACGCGATGAAGCAGGCGCGTGAGGAGATTCTGGCGGAGATTCGCGCGCAGAACGAGCCTGGAAATGGTGACGATCGAGCCGCCCATCTCGCGTCCGATTGGTTGCTACTTGGTCACGTCAACGGCGCCTTGCTCCGGCTTTGGGAGTCCGTGCTGGCATACGATCGAGCTATCCAATACGACCCGCGAAACGCAGGAGCCTGGTTGGACCTGGGCAGGGCCTACGATGCGGTTCACCAGTTTGTTAGTGCGGAGGGCGCCTATAGCCGGGCTATTCGCCTGGATCCAAAAAACGAAACGAGCTACATCGCACTCGGATTGGACCAGCAGGAGCACCGTCGCCCGCTGGATGCCATCTCTACCTTTTCCGCGGCGATCCAGGCCAATCCGAACGGCAGCCAGGCCTACGTTAACCGCGCAGTTAGTGAGATGGCGGTAGGTCGCATGCAGCATGCCGGGCAGGATCTCAGGCAGGCGATAATGCTCAGCCCGCGTGCGCCACTCGCGCGTTACAACCTTGGCGTTGTTCTGTCTGCTCAGGGGAGCGATGTGGCGGCGAGGGATCAAATGCAACTAGCAGCGACCCTGCTGCAAGGACAGCCGCTCGAGGCGGACGCCTGGGCCAGG
>JAQBPC010000263.1 GCA_028287725.1 Chloroflexota bacterium
GGGATTGTCCCGATCTATCTGGAGCGGGTACGCGATTTGAGCCCCCAGGCGAGTGGGTTGCTATTCTGGCCGGGTTTGGTCGCCGCCACGGTCGCCGCGATCCTGATCGGGCTCACCGTCGGCAGGCGTTGGCAGCCGCTGTTGATCCTGGCCGGTATGTTCTGTCTGGGGATAGGCGCTCTTGCCCTTTCCGACCTTGGTGTTTCCAGCAGCGACCGGCACATAGAGGTCCTGATCGGATTGCTCGGCATGGGGGCCGGCCTTACCGTGGCGCCGGCCATGTTTCTGGCCGCGTTCAGCGTGCCGCCGGCCGTGGTTGGCCGCGCCCTGTCCCTGGTATCCCTGGTGCGACTGGCGGCTGGTTTCGTGGCCGCGGTGCCGCTCACGCACGCAGTGAATACCAATGCACAGCGGGACTTTACCACGCTCTATTCAACTTTGAACACGAACCCACCGTTACTGCAAGCGAGACTTGCGCCGTACATCACCGTGTCGCTACAGCATGGAGCGACTCAGGCCCAGGCGAAGATGCGGGCAACGCGGTCACTCGTCGCTGACCTGCAGCATCAGGCGTTATTGAGCGGTCTCAAGGGCGTATTCGGTATTGTGCTCTGGCTTACCGTAGTCGGTACGGTGATTGGTGTAGCTCTGTTCGTTTGGGCACTACTCCACGGAAGAAGCCGCGCCGCGAAAGTGGAAGCATCAGCCTCCGGGACGCCTGCGCTCGCCCCATCGAATGCGCAGGTATCCCAGGCGCCGGCCGCGCCCATCGCGTCGGCACCGGTGCAAGCGAGGGAGTCGGAGTCCCACGTGCAACCGGCTCCCGCGGTGGCGCAGCCGACACCTCCGTCTACGACTGGCGCATCTGTGCCGGCGAATGGACCGGCGCCTGAGGTACAATCGGCGCGCGTCGCGGAGCAGTCCGCCACCGGCGACACAGGCATCTGACAAGACGTAACCTGCAATCCGACAGTGGACAGGAGATGCAATCTGAGGCGACCGAAGAGGCAACCCGCATCACAATGCAAGCATGGCTTATTCACGATGCGGCACACCCCAAGAGGCCGCGGCCCGCGTAGAGTAGAGGCGCAAGGATGCGCCATCCGGGAGGGAGAGTAACCTCGATGTACACAGCAATCGCGGTACCGCTGGACGGCTCGACATCGGCCGAGAGGGCGCTCGTTTCCGCTGAAACTGTCGCCAGGGCAACCGGAGCGACGCTGTACTTGGTCTCGGTACTTGACGGTCTTCCCGATCCCAATATCTCGTTGCTTTCGCCCTCGTTCCTTATGAAGGAGATAATCGCGCAGCGTGAGGACCGCCATGCTTACCTGCGGCGCCACGTCCAGCGCCTTGCCGACAGCGGAATCGCCGCGCATAGTGAGATACTGGACTCAACCGGCGAAAATTGCGGCACCATCTTGGCGTTCGAGCAGCAAGAGAAGATCGACCTGACCGTACTCGCCACACACGGGCGCTCCGGTTTGACCCGCTGGTCCCTCGGCTCGGTGGCGGAACGCCTCGTCCAGCATGGGCGCGTACCCGTATTGCTTGTGCGCGTGCAGCCGCGCGACACGCCGACCCCGCAGGTGTTGGTGCCGCTGGATGGCTCGAAGGCGGCGGAGACAGCCTTGCCTGCGATGATGCACTTGGGCGCCGGCCTCATTCACACCGTGGTGCTACTCCAGATCATCGAACATCCGAAGCGCCGTGAAGCGGCAATGACTTATCTGAACGGAGTAGCCGACCGCTTAATGGCGACCGGTTTGCACTGCGAATGCCGGGTAGAGGAAGGGGATCCTGCCGAGGAGATTCTCAAGATAGGAAACACCAGCAGGGCGATTGTGATGACCACGCATGGGCACACGGAAATACTCGGGAGGTCGCTTGGTATCGTCGCCGGACGCGTCGTCCATCACAGCGCCGCGCCCGTGTTACTGCTGCGCGTGCGTGAAGACAGCTGAGTGCGTCTACGTCATCCACTTTCAGTGGCAAGGTTTTGTCACCTTAACTTATAAAGTGGAAGACGAACCGCGCTGAGGACGGCTGCTCCTGCGACGGCTGGTGACCTGGGTCAGGCTGCGACGCCGGAGATCTCGTTCTACGCAATGACATCGGCGCCTTTTATGCGCCGGGCAACTCGTGCAGAGGGCAATATCGGAAGCGCTTTCGGCCAGTCCGATAATACCGAACACCGCTGCGTGCGAATGCATGATCAGTCGTGCATGGTTTTATGCGAGACTATGCGACTATGAGAGTACGCTCCTACTAGAATGGGCATACTTTCGATATCCGGTACCGCCTTGCGAGAGAAGACATGATGGACCTCGACAGGATCGACCACGTTGTCTTTACTGTGCGGGACATTGCCGAGACCTGTGACTTCTACACGCGCGCCCTCGGTATGGCCGTCATCACCTTCGACAACGGCCGGCGCGCTCTCCAGGTCGGGCAATGCAAAATCAATCTCCATCAAGTGGGGCACGAATTCGAGCCGATGGCCGCGCAGCCGCTTCTGGGATCGCAGGATATCTGCCTTGTCAGCGCTAGCCCGCTCTCAGAGGTGATCAGCCACCTTCGCGGTGCCGGCATCAAGATCATCGAAGGACCGGTCCCACGCACGGGAGCGCTCGGACCGATGGAATCCGTCTGTCTGCGTGATCCTGATGGCAACTTGATCGAGGTGGCCTGCTATGCGGCCACCGCGGTGTAGTTGAACGATGCCCTGCTGCTTTGACATGATAGCCGACGTCAGTAGTGAACGGACCTCGGAGCCGACCAGCGCCTCCCCACTTCACCACACCGTCGGGAGACCCTGAGTTACGGTCGAATGTAGCACCGCGACGTGGCCACCAACGGGTGGCAGGAGCAGCACCACAATGTCCGACGAGGTGACACCGTTTCGCATCCAGATCCCTGAGACCGACCTTAGCGACCTTCGTGCACGCCTCGAGCGCACCCGCTGGCCGGAGGCCGAGACGGTCGATGACTGGTCCCAGGGCGTGCCGCTCACCTACATGCAAGGGCTCTGCCGCTACTGGGCTGAGGGGTGCAACTGGAGGGCGACCGAGGCGCGACTGAACGCAATGCCCCACTTCCGCACCGAGATCGATGGGCTCGCGATCCACTACATCCACGTCCGTTCGCCGCAAACCGGTGCGCTCCCGTTTACCGTGACGCATGGCTGGCCCGGTTCGATCATAGAGTTCCTGAAGGTGATCGGACCGCTCACCGACCCCACCACGTATGGCGGCAACGCAGTCGATGCATTCCATCTGGTGTGTCCATCACTCCCAGGGTACGGTTTCAGCGACACGCCCGCGGAACCGGGTTGGGGTGTAGAGCGGATAGCGCGTGCATGGATCCCGCTGATGGCCCTGCTGGGCTACGACCGCTACGGCGCTCAGGGTGGCGACAGGGGTACGAGCATCAGCACGAGCATTGGCCAGCAGGATGCCGAGCACGTCGCCGGGATCCACCTCAAGCCGCCCTAGCGGCACCCGACCCGGCCACGTTCGATGACCTCATCGACACAGATCGGGCTGCCCTCGCTGCGCTGGAGTGCGCACGGGAATGGGAGAACGGCCACTCCGCCGAGCAATCGACCCGACCACAGACAGTCGGCTACAGTCTCGTGGACTCACCGGCGGGACTCTGCGCCTGGATCATCGAGAAGTTCAGGGCATGGACTGACTGTGACGGCCACCCTGAGAACGTGCTCACTCGCGACGAGATCCTCGACGACGTCACACTCTACTGGCTTACCGGAACCGCCGCCTCTTCCGCCCGCCTGTACTGGGAGAGCATCAGACAGGTTCAGGCGAGCTTCAGCGCGTCAAATACCGACACCGTCATCGTACCTACTGGCTGCTCGATTTTCCCG
>JAQBPC010000463.1 GCA_028287725.1 Chloroflexota bacterium
GTTCGTGCTCTGGCAAGCCGGAGGCGCCCTCCTGAGCGAGGCTCGCGAGCAGCGTAACAATGAGTCGACGATGCACCGCGTTTTTCAGGCACTGCCGGCCGGCATCGGCTGGTGGGCGGTTTTTGGAATCGTTCTGGTGTTTCTTGTCTGGTCCGCACGGACCGACTTCTTATATATCGTGCTCCTCGTTGCTGGGTTGTACGCGCTCCTGGCGCGCGTGCGCCAGGACGATCCCGAACCGCAAGCAGCTCTATTGCTTGCGATAGTCGGCATCGCGGTTCTGTTTGCCGGTGACTTCGCATACCTGCGCGACGTGTTCGACAATTCGCCGCTCTACCGCATGAACACGGTATTCAAGCTGATGTATCAAGCGTGGATTCTGCTCGCGATTGCAGCGCCATTTTCAGTCTTCCTGATCGGGAAATCTCTGCGAAAGCTTCAGTCGAGAGTTCCATACATCGTATGGTACGCCTCCGCGGTAGTCCTGGCCGTCGGGCTCGCCGTGTATCCAATCGAGGGCGTCGCCAGCCAGGCACCTGCGATGCCATCGCCCAGCACACTTGACGGCCTTCAGTATGTGCGAGACGTCGCGCCTCACGAGTACGCCGCTATTAACTGGGTGCGGCAGCACACGGCCCCGACCGACGTCGTAGCCGAAGCCTATGGCGGGGACTACTGGGTCAGTGGCCTTGATTCGTCGCCGAATAAGATGTCCGCGCTGAGCGGCAGGCCGACTCTTATCGGATGGCCAGGGAGCCATGAGGCACTGTGGCGCGGAGATTTTGGCGGGGGAGCGGACGCCGTAGCCGCTGGAGCAATGCTGACGCAGCGCGAAGGGGATGTACGAACTCTCTATACGTCGACCGATGCACAAACCGCAATCAAACTGATACGACAATATCGGATTGCCTACGTCTATGTCGGTCCATTCGAGCAGACAACCTATGGCGGAAGTCCAGCCGGTCTGCAAAAGTTCAAGACCTTCCTTGTGCCGGTTGTCCAGTTCCCATACGTTACTCTGTATAAAGTGCCGGCGTCGCTCCTTAAGGGGTAAGGTGACGGTAGGCTGCTCCAATCAACCGAGGTGAGTCACAGGCACTCCTCTGGCGCCCGTGTCGATTGGGCGAGCTGTCTCGAGGGCTGAGTGCAGGCATTGCAGACGAGTTAGTATGCTACGTTGCACTTCCGCAGCTTCCACCTGATTCCCACGCTCATCCTTGACAAAGGGTGGCTCAAGTTTTATACTGACTCTGCGGCAGATTCCAGCTAAAGGAAGACGACATATGGGTAGGGTGGTCGGGATCGACCTGGGGACCACAAACTCCGTGATCGCGACGGTTGAGGGTGGCGAACGCCTTGTCATTCCCAATATCGAAGGCAGTCGACTAACGCCTTCGGTTGTTGCCTTCACCAAGAAAGGCGAACGCTTGGTCGGGCAACTCGCCAAACGCCAAGCGGTTGTGAATCCCGAGCGCACCATCATGTCGATCAAACGGCTGATGGGTACTGATCAACGCGTGTCCATCGACGATCGCCCGTATACTCCCCAGGAAATATCTGCCATCATCCTGCAAAAGCTCAAGCGGGATGCCGAGGTCTTTTTGGGCGGAGAAGTGACCGGTGCTGTTATCACTGTGCCGGCCTACTTTAATGACGCCCAGCGCCAGTCTACGAAAGATGCTGGGAGAATCTCAGGTCTCGAGATACTGCGCATTATTAATGAGCCGACCGCGGCCGCCCTCTCCTATGGTCTGGACAAGAAGCGCATGGAGACGATTCTGGTTTGGGACTTAGGAGGCGGCACGTTCGACGTATCAGTACTTGACGTCGGCGACGGCGTGTTCGAAGTAAAAGCGACATGCGGCGACACGAGGCTGGGCGGCGACGATTACGATATCAAGATAGTCGAATACCTTGCCGAGCAGTTTATGCAGGAGTACGGTATCGATTTGACCAAGGAGCGGGAGGCGCTTCAACGTCTTCTAGATGCCGCGGAACGCGCCAAGGTCGAGCTGTCGTCGGTGGTCAGCACCACCATTAACCTTCCTTTCATTACATCCGATGCGAACGGACCAAAGCATCTCGATCAGGAGCTCACCAGGGCAAAGTTCGAGGAGCTGACACGTGAGCTCACCTATCGATGCATGCGTCCGTTCCGTCAGGCACTTTCCGACGCGCAAATAAACGAAGACGAGATCAACGAAGTTATTCTGGTCGGCGGCTCAACTCGTATGCCGGTGATTCAGCAACTCGTCCAGCAGCTTACAGGCAAAGTACCGCACCAGGGCGTGAATCCCGATGAGGTAGTGGCGCTGGGGGCTTCGGTCCAGGCTAGTATCTTGACCGGTGAGCTGAAAAACGTGGTGCTGTTGGACGTGACGCCGTTGTCGCTCGGGGTCGAGACGGTCGGCGGTGTGTTCACCAAGCTGATAAACCGCAACACGACCATTCCGACCAAGCGGAGCGAGATATTCACAACCGGCCAGGACAATCAGATTGGCGTGGATATTCACGTGCTGCAGGGCGAGCGGGAAATGGCCCAGGACAACCAACCACTGGGTCACTTCAATCTTGACGGCATCGATCCAGCTCCCGCTGGGGAACCGCAGATCGAAGTCACATTCGATATAGATCACAACGGCATCGTCAGTGCCTCCGCACGCGACCTTGCTACGGGCCACGCTCAGCAGATAACCATTACGGCGTCGACAAATCTGAGCATGGGTGAGGTAGACAGGCTGGTCGAAGAGGCGTCGGACTTTGCCCGCCAAGATATTCTGAAGAGACAGCAGGCAGAGCAGCTTAACAGCGCTCAGAGCTTGCTCTTCCGGGCGAATCGCCTTCTTGAGACACAATCAATCACGGATGATCGCGAGCGAGCCGCTATTGTGGACGCTGCCACGGAACTCAAAGCATTTCTGGACATTGGGGACTTTGACGGATTGCGCAATGCATTGCAGCGTCTTGAAATACTCCTGCCCAACGCGGTCGAAGCGCTGGCAGTTGGACGGCTGGATGGTGGCTCGTTCGGACGCGAGGTAAGGTCGAGGGAGTAAGCGGCGTGCGATTCCTCAGTCACTGTACATCGAATGTTCGGTGTGCCCGCTTGCTGGTGAGAAACAATGGAATATAGGGACTATTACAAGGTACTGGGCGTGGCAAAGGATGCCCCGTCTGAGGACGTTAACAAAGCGTATCGGAAGCTCGCGCGTAAATATCATCCAGACCTTAATCCGGGCGACAAGACAGCCGAATCCCGATTTAAGGAAATCAATGAAGCGCACGAGGTTCTTACCGACCCGGATAAGCGCCAGAAGTACGACCAGCTGGGGTCGAACTGGAATCGACCGGGGTTCGATATGCATTCATATGGGCGTGGCGGCGCACGCCAGCGCACACGTCCCGCGGGCGACGCGACGGGTGCTGCCGGCGCCGAAAGCTTCAGCGACTTCTTTCAGAGCATTTTTGGCCAGGCCGGCGCCAAGGCGGCAGGCCGCACGGCGACGGCGACACGTCCTCGTCGGGGCGACGATATCGAGCAGCAAGTCGAAGTATCGCTCGAAGAGGCCTTTGCCGGTGGACAGCGGATGTTCACGTTGACAGGCCAGGATCGCTGCCCTCGCTGCGGCGGCTCAGGGCTCGATGCGGACGGGAAGACCTGCACGAATTGCAAGGGAACGGGCTGGACCACCTTCTCGCGGCGCATTGAAGTAAAGATCCCCGCTGGTGTGCGAGATGGATCACGCATACGTATCGCCGGTGAAGGTAATCCGGGCGCGGGAACCGGACCCCGCGGCGATCTCTACCTTGTTGTCATGCTCAAGCCACATCCAAAGTTCCGGCGTGAAGACGATAACCTCCTCGAGGACCTCGACGTGCCATACACAACCTTGGTGCTCGGTGGGGAAGTTCTCGTACCAACGGTCAAAGGCAAGTTGCTTTTGAAGGTGCCGGCGGGCACAGCAAACGGAAAGCAGTTCCGCCTTGCCGGGCAAGGTATGCCGCGACTGAAAGACGGTACGCGCGGCGATCTGATGGTGAAACTCTATGCGGTGCTACCGGGCACGGCAGGTTCGCCGCTTAGCAGCCGTGAACGGGAATTGTTCACCGAGCTCGCTGGTATGAGCGGTCAGCAGGCTGCCAGCTCATGACGAATGCTTGCGCCGCTGCTCGCTGAACGCGAAATCGGGCCCGTCTAAGTCGCAGATTCGTCTGCTTGATACTGGTACGCTACGGGAAGGGAGCGCGCTGCGCAGGGAGAATGGATATCACAATGCAGACACTTATACGCGAATCGGAAAGGGAAATGGAGGAGCGACCTTTAGGCTTGCGCTTTACCATCAGGGTCGCGGCCGAGGCTGTTAATGTACATCAACAGACGCTCCGACATTACGAGCGACTTGGCTTAATAAATCCCCATAGGGGTACCGGTCGAATACGGTACTACACGCAGAAGGATATCGAACGCTTGCGGCTCATTCGCCGTCTCATGGACGAGCTCAAAGTGAACCTGGCAGGCGTCGAAGTCATTCTGAATATGACCGAGCGCATGGAGGCTCTGCAGCGGGAAATTGCCGAGCGCCAGGAGCGAATGCGCGAGGCATATGAGGTAGAGATCGATCAGCTGCGGACTGAATATGAATCCGAGATTGGTCGTCTGAAGGACATTATTCGCCGCGTCACCGCACAAGCCTGAGCAGTGGTTCCGGCACGGCGCGATTGCGCCCTACGTTTCGTCCAGTGGAATCGACATCGCTCTAGCGGTCGGAAGTAATGCATCGATCTCCGAAGTTCCGTCCAGGCAATCGCGCCGCGGCGTTTATAGCGCTCATACTCGCAGCTATTGTCCTCACCATCATAGGTCCATTTGCCCTCGCCGGCGCCACGCATAATCCGCTTTGGATCGCCGTTCCGGTTTTCCTGACGCTGCTCTACGTTGCGGCGCGCGAGGCCCCGCGTTGCCTCGCGTTCTATCGCTCTCTCTGGCCCAGGGATTGGCTACCGGCTCTCGGCTATGCCGCGATTGCCCTCGTCGTAACGAGCGGAGTTGCGCTGCTGTTGAGCGCTGCCCCAGCCGCCAGCCCATTGAACTGGAGCCTCGGCAACGCTTTTAATGTCGGTGGAGACGCCGGCATGAATGGGTTTACCATTCCGTTTACCAACCCGCTGCTGGCGATCGTCTATGCGCCGGCATCGCTGCTCGCACTACCGCTGCTCGCGTGGATCGAGGAGGATCTATTCCGGCGCGGTACGACAGGCGTTGCATCTGCTACTCGTCGAAGCGCGCTCTTCGGAATTATGCACCTCACAGCAGGTGTCACGCTGGGAGCGTGCATTGCGCTTGCATGCGCAGGCTATATTTTCACCATCGTCTATTGGCGTGCCTTGCGCGATAGCCATCGTCAATCGCGCACTGCCAACCTCCCTCGATGGGTTCAAACCCGCCTCTTCCCGGTCAACAACGGCAATCGAGTTGACCAGCAATATGCGACGTATAGATCGACCCAGGCACACCTGGTCTACAATGCAATCGGGGTCTGCGCCATACTACTGCTTTCCATCTGATCTATTCTCATCCACCAAGCTGAACTGATTGGAGCGCTCGATGCGACTGTACAATACGATGTCACGAACAAAGGACGAGTTTGAAGCCGGGCCGGTAGTTGCCCTCTACGTCTGTGGCGTGACACCGTACGACACCACGCACCTTGGGCACGCGTTCAGCTATGCAGCGTTCGACGTACTTATCCGTACACTGCGGTATTTGGGCCACGAAGTTCGCTACACGCAGAATGTTACGGACATCGACGACGACATTTTAAAGCGATCCAAATCGATAGGCGTGCCCTGGGACGAATTGGGCCGGGAACAAACGGAGCTGTTCCAGCGTGATATGTCTGACCTGAACGTTCTACCTCCGACGCATTATCCTCGGGCAACGGAGGAGATCCCCGGCATGGTGGGCATGATTCAACAGCTGGTCGAGCAGGGGAATGCCTACCAGGTCGGCAGTCAGGTGTATTTTGCCGCGGCTACCGCACCAAACTTTGGCATGCTCGCGCGCCTGCCTCGCGAAGAGATGCTCAAGCGATTCGAAGATACCGGGGATTCGCCAAATAATCCCGAAAAACGGGACAAGTTGGACTTTCTGCTGTGGAAGGGATCTGGGGAAGGGGAACCGAGCTGGGATAGTCCCTGGGGAGCGGGGAGGCCTGGATGGCATATTGAGTGTTCGACTATGGCCGTACGGTATCTTGGGCCTCGAATCGACATCCATGGCGGCGGCGATGACCTGATCTTTCCACATCACAGTTGTGAGATTGCTCAGAGCGAACAGGCCACAGGACAGGCGCCATTCTCGCGCATCTGGATGCACAATGGCGTTGCCCGGCTCGACGGCGTAAAGATGAGCAAGTCACTCGGGAATTTGGTCATGGTTCGTGAGCTGCTTGGCCGCTTCTCACCCGATGCCATTCGGCTCTATTTGCTGCGCCACCATTATCGAGACTCCTTCGACTACGACGAGAAGGAACTTGTTCGTGCGGCCAATGATGCGGCGTTATTGCAACGGCGTGTGGAAAAAATCGGCGCGGACGATGACGTAACCGTGGATTCCGATCAGTTGCCGCAGGGTGTGAAAGTGGCGCGCCGCCTGTGCATCGCAGCCCTTGTGGACGACCTAAACACGCCTGACGCTACGCGTGCAATGATGGAACTTGCAACGATCGACGGGGATGAGGCCGGCATAATATTGCGGCAGCTTGCGGGCGTGATGGGTTTACGACTGCGCCGGTCCTAAAGCGGATAACTGATGGGCAGGCAGCTCGAGCAGCGTAGGCGCAACCGTGGCACGGTGCAGCACCGTTAGCGGACGAACAGAGCGTCAGTTCTGGACGGTGCGCTCATGAATGACAAGCTGGGCTCAGTTTGTCGCGGCTGGCGGGGATACCTCACCAAGATGTTACCGGCCCCGCGGCCCGGGTACGCCTCGCTTATCGTATCGTAAATGTCGCGCCGGCACTGTCTGGACTCAGCGTGCAGGTGCAGGCATTCAAGCGGTACTCTGACGCCACTCTGCTGAAGGCTGCAGCAATCCGGTCACATCCTGTCGACGCAAGCGCGATCACCGACGATCCGGCTCCGCTGAGCGATGCACCATGGGCACCGGCAGTGATCGCGGCATCAATGGCAGCCGGAAGATAGCGGAAACCGGCCGTGCGATACGGTTGATGTAACCTATCCTCCATTGCCACGCGCAGCAAATCCAGCTTACCTTCGGCGAATGCAGCCACCATCAACGCAGCCCTGCTGGTGTTAAAG
>JAQBPC010000465.1 GCA_028287725.1 Chloroflexota bacterium
GACCGAAACTTGAAGTCGCCTTCGTCGCGCACGGGCATAGATCCGCCCAAACGATACCATTGTTGACACAGCCAAGCGGAGATTTCTTGAAGCAGGCGGAGTGATCGAACGCTTAGGTCGAGGTGGGCCGTTGCTGATGGCACGAGCTGGCGATATTCCATCATGGCTCTGGTCGCCACCACATGCCGATGTGCACGTCTTTTCCTATGGTATCGTCGACCAATCGATGCAATTGGAGTGAAACAATCCTGTCGTCGGCAGGGTTGAATGGATTCGCTGGCCACGGTTCGCCAACCACCGGTCCCATCGCATCGCCTGTTGGTTTCCAAAGCTGAACCCAATCGCGACGTGGCGCGCATCGCCAGGCAAGCTGAACCGCGACAGGACCTTCAGGGACGACCTGCACACCCGACGCCAACAGTCCGGCGCGGATCTGTTCCTTCCAAGCGTGGGTCCCGACTCCACCTGTAAGGGAGAGCGTACGGTGATCCCAGCCCGTAAGCTTATCAACCTGAGGCTGCGCGACACCGACTGTCAGTACAGAGCCTCCTCCGACGCGCTTCGTGGCGCCGACGAACACAAAGCGGCGAGAGCCCAGCTTCGCTACCACAGGCGTCAAATAGTTCTCGAGATCGTGGTGGCGTTGCAATGCGATGGGCCGCAGGACGTCGATATCCAACTGGAGGTACAGGTTAGTAGATTCAGGAAGTGGACCGATCTTTTCGGCTAAATCCGTAAGGTATGCTTGCACTCGAATCTGCTCCGGATCGTTCCGGCTGTTCCAGCTAGCGAGACGTGGCTCCAAGCCCTCGAGCCGCCATGCGGCTGGACCCGAAATCCAGCGAGGCCATTCCACAGAATCGGCGAGGATCGCCTGGTTACTTGAGTACGCGTAAACCTCTGCAATATCGGCTCTCGTGTGCGCGGTCGCTGTTCGAATAGGCTTCAACTGCGCGTCAGGAGCGACTCGTGCGACCGCATTCCGAGATTCAGCTCCCAGGAACATGCAGGAGCCACAGAATTTCCATGGGTCAGGCCTTGTATTCAACCAACGTTCCAGCACCTGCCGATCTCGAGAGCAAACCTTGTAGTAAGCCGTAGTAGTGTAATTGGGGTGCGCGGTGCTGCTGATATGCCGGCAACTTCCTGTGTGCAGCACGGAAGGCACCGTATGTCCAGACCGGGGCACGTTTACTACCCAACCATCTTGATCCGCTGCGACCCACGTTAGATAAGGGCGCTCATCGTCGACAAAATCAAGCATCGCCATCCCTAGTCACATTCCTCTTGACGCAGCTCACTCCGCTGCCAACTTGCTCTCAAGTCGGAACAACGTCAGCGCTAGCTGGGTCCGCGTTGGGCACCGTCTAAAAAGTTGCTTCGAACCTTGTCGCTCACTCCTTTGCACAACATCTCGCACCCCCTATTCCAACGCGTATGTCTGTGTTTGTGCACCGAACCACAGATGGTATTGTTGGCGGCAGACACCTCCGCTCTATCCTCGCGAGCAACCCCGCGGCCCGTTCAAGCGTGCTCATCTTCTTCGGGAAGGCAAACCGAACGAAACTTGCGCCCTCCGCCGGGCTCGGGAAGAAACTGCTCCCCGGCACGACTGCCAGGCCGATTTCCTTCACCAGGTAGCGCGTAAAGGCTACGTCGTCTGGGAAGCCAAAGTTCGAAATATCGGTCATGACATAGTACGCACCGGCCGGTTGGTACGGCACAAACCCTGCCGCCGCCAAGCGCGGAACCAGGTAGTCGCGTCGCGCACGGTAATCGCTCAGGAGCGACGCATAGTAGTCGTCACCCAGTGCAAGGGCAACCGCCGCGGCGGCCTGTAGCGGGTGAGGGGCGCCAACCGTCAGAAAGTCGTGTACCTTCCGGATGGCATCGGAAATTGCCGGGGGTGCAATTGCGTAGCCAAGGCGCCAGCCGGTCACGCTAAAAGTCTTCGATAATCCGCTAATCGTTATCGTGCGCTCAGCCATGCCCTCGAGTGTGGCCAGGCTAATGTGTTCACCGTCGTAAACCATGTGCTCGTAAATCTCGTCGGTGAATGCCAGCGCGTCGTGTCGAATACACAGAGAGGCAATCAATTCGAGCTCTTGCCGCGAGAACACCTTACCCGTCGGGTTGTGAGGCGTGTTGACGATAATGCCGCGCGTACGAGGCGTAAATGCCGCCGCGAGCTCGTCGGGGTCGAATGTCCAGTCCGGCGCTCGCAGGGGAACAAACCGCGGACGCGCGCCGGCAAGAATGCAGTCGGGACCATAGTTCTCGTAGAAGGGCGAGAAAATGACTACTTCATCGTCAGGGTTCAGCGTCGCCATGATCGAGGCGATCATTGTCTCCGTGGCGCCGCAGCAAACCGTAATCTCGCGTTCCGGATCAATGGCGCGTCCCCAGGCCTGTGCCGTCTTACGCGCGATAGCATTACGAAGTGGAGCGGTACCCCAGGTTATGGCGTACTGATTTACGTCGTCGAGAATGGCGGCGCACGCTGCCTCCTTGATTTCGCGCGGCGCGGCGAAATCTGGGAAGCCCTGAGCCAGATTGACCCCGTCGTCAGGGTGAAACTGGTTGATGAGCCGGGTCATCTCCCGGATGACCGACTCGGTGAAGCGTTCAACCTTGCGAGAGGTATAAAGCGGCGACATTGCTTGCCCCATTTCGATTCATAAACCGTAAACCCGGTTACGCAAAGAAGCGCGTGGTATGGTACCATGCGCACGTTCGCGACTTCATGTACGACAATCAAAATCGCGAAGCCGAGTGCGGAGTTGTAACGCATATGTTGCTTGCCGAGGCGGTAATTGCCGAGCTGTTGGGGGCGGCCTTTATTGGCTACACCAGCATCAAGCACATTCGTGGTAGCGAGGGTATTGCCGTTGCGGCGCTCGTGTTTGCACTCGTCGCACTTTTTTGCATCCCACTCACCGCCAATTATCTGACTTAGCCCAGCTTCTTGCTCCGGCCTCGGCTGAAGACAAAGCGGCCTTCAGGTAACGCCAGGCATGTCAGGCGCCCTATTCTTGGGATGAAGGCCCCCGTATCGATGCCAATTTTGTTCGGCATGACAAGCGGTCCGCCGAATTGCACCGTGTGCCCAAAGATGACGCGCTTTCCCCAGTCGTACGTGCTGCTGAGGAACGGCTCGCGAATCCATAGCCGCTCCATGTCCGTGGACTCAGAGGGAGCAACACCCGGCCGGAGCCCAGCGTGCACGAAGTAATGTGTCTCGGTCTCATAAAATGGGCGAAGGCGACGTATCCACTCGACATGACGGTCCGGCGGCAACCCTCCATCGAAATCCAGAAACGTCTTGAGACCTCCATTGTTCAGCCAAAGGTCCAGATCGGCTTCCGCGCCGCTATAGGCCTTCAGAAACATGTCTTCATGGTTTCCCATGAGGAAAATACAGCTGTGAAGCTGCTCTAGATTGCTCAGCAGGTCAAGCACTGCTCTAGAGTCCTCGCCACGATCGATGTAGTCGCCAAGGAACAGCAACGTATCATCCTCGGTCGGCATCAATCGTTGCAGCAGGCGACTGAGGCTTGAGATGGCGCCATGAATATCGCCAAACACCAGCAATCGAGACTGAGCCATGTTCCTCCCAACGCATGGCAAGGCCATGCAGTCGTAGAGTATACTAGTGCGGCATGTTTGAAGAAGCCACTGCTACACATCCTGCCGATGCCGCCGCTGTCGCGATGTCCGCTGCCTTCTGCGAGGCGTGCGAGCGTCTGATATTTGTGCGCGTCTTGCTCGAAGATCCTCGCCATCAGACTCGCCGTCAGGGTTCCGCTGTTACGCGGCTACTTCGGGAGGGGCTACGAGGTGTAGAGCGCCAACTCGAAGCCACCAGGCCAATTGTCTTCGGCCCTGGCCAACGGAGTTCGGAGAGTGCCCCCGCGGCGATCGGCCTTGCCGTTACCGCCTTGCGACAGGTACACATCCAACTTGGATTGCTGGGCACGCGCTGGCCGTTGGGAACTGCCGACCTATTTATCCGGAAGCTGGTTGCAGAGGGCCTTCCGGTAACGGTACCGACGATCTGTCCGACCAACCAATACGACGACACGGCAACGGAGGTCGGCGAGAGCTTCCGTAATCGACTCGCGGCAACCGGGTTGGTGGTCAAGTCCGAGGCACAGGATACTCCGATTCTGACGATCCCCACGATGGATCTGATCGATCCGCTTTCGTGGGCAACCATGCTGTACCCATTGGCCGCCTCCATGGTCGAGGCGCGTGGCATCGCCGCTCAGCTACGGAGGCCGTCTAGTATCGACTCTGCGGCATACAGGCGGGTTTGTACCGCCGGGTTCGCGGCGCGACTTGTCGGTGAATCCACGTTTGCTGCTCGCGCCGCCCGCACCTTGCTCGACCGGCTGAGTGGCGCCGAGGGCTGCACGGATATCTCGCTGCTCGCCGTCGCGTCTCAACAGTTCGCGAAGCCAATCTCGCCCAAATGCGGAACAACCGTAGCCGAGTATTTCGATGCCATACTTGCCACACAGGCCGTGCTGGCGCGAGTTTGGGGTGTCACGCGAGTGGACGCGCCATTGCCGGTCACCGCGGCGGAATGGGAGGACGTGGATCAATTCCTCAAGGCAGAGCTGCGCGATCCGCTGCTGCCGACACCGGACGAAGCCGAAGCCCTTTTCGAGCTGCTGTGCGATGGACGCCCGATCAACGCGATGCCCCCCAAGCTGCCCGACGATTTTGGAGAGCGGCTCGACGCGAGTGTCGATGCTGAGCGCTTTTACGACGTGCTGCAGTATGCCAATGAACGCCCTTGCTCGTTGGCGACTATCCTGACGGTCGGTTGGCGATATAAGGTACGACGCTCATATGGGTTGTGCAATGAGCTAATGTCCGGTGGGACCTCGTGGCGTGCAGCCATAGACGCGTTGTCCGGCCACGTCCTCGAGCGGTGCAGCCTCCTGCAGCAGTCGATCGAGGCGGCGTACGTGCAGCAAGTCTTTTCGCGCTGGAGAGATTCATGAGCATATTGAATGAGCGCGAGATTCTTCGGCGATTGCTGATCGACCGGGATGTCGTCGTAACTCCGATAGTGGACCTCGCGACGCAACTGGGCCCGACGTCGCTCGACGTTCGCTTAGGCACGCGCTTCCAGGCGCAGAAACGGAGTGCGCTGCCGTACATCGAACCGCTGCAAGATGAAACGGCCCTTCGCGCCGACATTGCGGCGTACACTCAGGATTACGTTGTGCTCCCCACGGATCCGTACGTCCTGCATCCGGGAGACTTCGCGCTAGCGTGTACGCTTGAATTCATCCGCCTCCCCGCGGACTTGTCTGCCCGGCTCGAGGGCCGAAGCTCGTGGGGCAGGCTCGGCTTGCAGATACACTCAACAGCTGGATTCATAGATCCAGGCTTTGCCGGCGTGATCACCTTTGAGTTATCTAACCTCGGCAAGGTTCCTATTCCGCTGTATCCTGGACTTCGTATCGGTCAGCTGTGCTTCTACACGGGCCAGCCAAGTGCAATTCCGTATCGAAGCAAAAAGCTAACCAAGTACGCAGGACAAATCGCGCCGATGGGCAGCGCGTTCTATCTCGACCCAGAGTATAAGGCGATTCGTCATGAGCAGCAGGCCGAAAAGGAACGCACCTCAGACGCCATCCTCGATTAATCGCCGTTTCGCACGATCTACCTATCGGCCCGAACGGCCAAAGGCCCCACCCCGGCGCATATTCCCCCGCCGGCTTGACCGGCCCGAATTTCTGGGCCGACGGGCTCGTGCGCGTGATATGTACCTTCGCCTGGGCATCGGCGGCGGTCTCTTCAGTGTGCTGCTGGTTACCTTCGCGCTGTTCGAGGGCTATTATTCAACCCGTGTGAATCCCCACATCAGCGTAGATGGCATCCCGCTCGGTGGCGTTTCGCTGGCGGGCGTGCCGTCCTACGTGCAGGGCAAGCTCGATGCGAGGAACAATCAACCGATTATTCTTCATGTCGACGACCGAACCTACCAGGTGACGAGCACGCAGTTTCGCGCGCATTATGACCCGGCACTTGCGATCGCGCAGGCGCAAAACGACGGCCACGCCGGGGACTTCGTAACCAAGCTGTGGAACCAGTTCAACACGCTACTCTCCGGGCACGATTACCCGCTGACGGGCACGCACGATCCCAAGGCCGTTCAGAAGTTCCTCGACAAGGTCGCAACGGATATTACGTACGGACCCAAGCCGGCAGAAGTCGGGGTCGTGGACGGCCAGGTTACGATAGTCCACGAATCGACGCTTGGTAGGCAGCTCGACATGGTTGCCGCCCGCCGCCAGCTGAACAGCGAAGTCGACAAGCACAGCTCATTTGATCTCAACGTGCCGCTCCAATTCCCGTCGTCGCCGATTTCACACGACGTGGCGCAACAGGCCGTCGACCAGG
>JAQBPC010000467.1 GCA_028287725.1 Chloroflexota bacterium
CAAGACCAGTGGTAGCAGGCCACGGTTGATCACGACAGGCGCCCTGGCGCCGACCGGCACCTCTGGTGCGGTGACTCTGCGGGGCCTGCTCGCAGCGGCAGCGGGCAGCAGCGTCATTGCCGCTGTCGACGTGGCCACGAGCAACGCTGCCGGCAAGGCACGGCGTGCCACGGGGCTCTGTGCCGCTGGTTTTCTAGGCGCTCTCGTCGATAGCCTGGTGGGCGCCACAATTCAAGCGTCGTATTACTGCCCATCGTGCGATAAGCCGACGGAACGCAAGATACACGGTTGTGGAACTCCCACCAGGCTGGAGTCCGGTTTCGCCTGGTGCAATAACGATGTGGTTAACGTCATGTGCACCGCGACCGGCGCGCTTGCCGCCGCGCTGCTGGCGCCGCGGGACGATCAGCGTGGTGGAACAGGTTGAGCGAGCGCGCTCCCGGTTAGGATAGCCGCCGTAAAGGCGCGGCTACGGTCCGAAATTACGCCGTTGTCAGTCATCTTCAGAGATTAGTGACCCCGTTACATCTATGCTGTCTGGCCCCAAGCTAGAGAGCATGGAGAACCTCAGCAACATTCAGGTAAAGGCGTGAACATCTCCCTATAATGCGGGGAAGCAGGCGCCCCCCAACGCCGGGAAGGTCGTCGTGCAAGTCGGCAACCTGCCCTTTATCCGAACCGCCGTGACCACCTCCCCGATGGCCGCGATCACCGCCTTGGGATACTCAATTTGGATGTAATGGCCGCTCTTCGGCATCAGGACATGTACGCTATCCGTGGAAAGCCCAGCCATTTCTTCCTGCATCCCGCGCCACGCGGCCTCCAACGGCTGCGGCCTCTTGAGCGGATAGCCGGAGTTGCCCGCAGTCAGTACCACGAGCGGGATGGATCCCAGCGTCCCGGCCGGCCGCACTTGCACGGCGCTGCCGGGTATGTCGAAATGCTCTGGATTGTTCAAAGGATTGTTCAAACTCATGAGAGCTTGGCGGTAGGCCGCCACGTCGGCCGCCTCATGGGGTCGCCGAGCGCCTAGTACCTCGAGCCAGCGCGCAAATTGGTCCGGGTGCGAGTTGTCGACCATCACCATCCCCGCGACCTCGGACGGGTAGAGGCGGTCGAACACACGCATGTGGTAGCCGGCGATGGAGTGGCCCGCGAGGACGTAGGGCCCCCGGATGCCCTTCCGCGCCAACAGCGTGTGGAGCTCGCGAGCGATTTTCGCGCTCGTCCGTGGCCCCGGACGCGCGTCGCTCCCGCCCGTGCTCGCCCGGTCGTAGAAGCAGACGCGGGTGTGCTGTGCTGCAGCAGGGATGATGGTCCCCCACACCCCGGAATCATCGCCCAGGCCCGATTCGAGGATCACGGTGGGACGGCCCGTCCCCGCACACTTAACGTAGGTGTGGTAGCCGGCGATCAGCACCCTATCCTTCGACAGCTCGGGGCTGCTGATCTTCAAGCTCAGGATACGGCCGTGCGCATCGAGCCGGATGGTCGTGGCGCGGATCAAGCCTTGCTGGTAGGTGACGTAGTAGGACTGATAAGGCACGGGACTGACCCCCTGGAATGGTCCCAAGGCGCGCGGCAGCTGCTCGTCAACCTGCTGTATGGCCGCTAGAGGCACCCGCGCCAGGAACTGCGGGGCGAACCAGGCGGCCTGGACCTTGGTGGCCGAGAAGAGCCGCCGCAGGGCGGCCCGCTCCGTGATCGTGCCCTTTTGAGCGCCGTAGGCTTGGCGGCCAAAGACAGCCTGCCCGGCGGGGGCCTGGCAAGAAGACCACAGGGCGATCAGGAGGCCGGCGAGGATGGACTGTCGAATGAAACGCATCGATCTCTACTCCTGTCTCAGGCTGCCCTTGGCATCAGCATCAGGGTTCGAGCTAACACTGGCGTACGCACTCTGCAGCCCACGTGCCTTGACCTCTCCAGGGTCCGCATGTGCGGCTTAATAGTCCAACTTACGCGGCCAGACGCGTTGACCATGTCGCCAGTACTGGCCGTACAATGGTGAGGTGAAGGAATCGTGGCAGCGCATCCTGTGGGTGAGCTGGCTCGCGCAAGTGCTTGCGATAGTCGGTTTTAGCTTCATCTACCCATTCCTACCCCTGTATGTCCAGCACCTGGGCGTGCACGATCAGCATGCCGTGCTGATATGGTCGGGCGTCTTGTATGCCGGCACGACCATTGCAATGACCATTTTCGCGCCGATTTGGGGCGCAATCTCCGACCGCTACGGGCGAAAGGTAATGGTCGTCCGCTCAATGGCCAGCGGCGCGATCATCATATTCCTGATGATTTTCGTCCAGAACCCTGGCGAATTACTCGTACTCAGAATCCTTCAAGGCATGCTTACCGGTAGCGTCGCCGCGTCGCAGGCCCTTGTGTCGACCGCGGTACCGCGGGAGAAACTCGGCTTCAGCATGGGCATGATGCAAATGGCACTTTTCGCCGGGTCATCGCTAGGTCCTCTCTTAGGTGGCCAGCTCGACGACCATCTTGGCTTCCAGACTACGATTCTCATCGCAGCGGCACTGCTCCTCGCGGCGGCCGTAATGGTGACGCTCTATGTCGATGAAGACTTCAAGCCGGCGCCACGCTCCGCGACCACACGAGGCATGGGATTCTGGCAGGGCGCCAGGAGCCTGTTGTCCAAAAAGGAGATAGCGATCCTCATACTGGTACTTGGCGTCGTGCAGTTTGGCGGCCAAATCGTTGGGCCTATACTTCCTGTCTTTGTGCAAGAGCTCGGTGGCTCGTCCGGCAATGCCGCCACGTTGGCCGGAAACCTGTTCGCAATTGCCGGCCTTGGCAGCGCCATCACTGCCGTTCTTGCCGGTCGCATCACCGACAGGCGCGGACACTTTAAGTTACTGCTGGTGCTTTCCACCCTCGCCACCGCGCTCATTTACATTCCCCAGCACAGCGTGCAAACGATTGAGGAATTCTACATTCTGCGTGGCCTGACAGGCCTTACCATCGGCGCGATGCTGGCTACTTCTGCCGCGATGCTGACGTTGAGCACCCCACGGGAGCAGCGTGGCGCGGTGATAGGACTCAGCGCAGGTGTCAACGCAGCCGGGCAGGCTGTCGGGCAAATTGCCGGCAGCACCGTCGCCAGTGCGTTTGGTATCCGATCCGTCTTCCTGGTAACGGCTGGAGTGCTTGGAATAGTGACGCTGGTGGTCGGCCTCGGCGTCCATGATCCGGTTGCGGCCGAGGATGCAGACGCGCCTATACAAGAAGCCGAAGAGGTGACTCTGGCTACTGCCCCGCCGGGCAACTAGCGAGCTTCAAGTGTGCGTTGGGCCCTTGATTGCCCAGGCTCTGCAAGAAGGCAAGCGCGTCGTCAAGCGTGTTCACAGGTACCAGAGTCATGTTTGAGCCGACAGCCTTCGTCGCATCAGCGTAGTTGCCGCCGGCGCAAGGAACAAAGAAGTATTTTGCGTGCGCCCATTGTGCGCCGATGACCTTCTGCTTGACGCCACCGATTGGACCCACCGAACCGTCTAGATGTATCTCACCCGTGCCGGCGATCGCCGTGTTATGGGTCAGGTCAGTCGGGGAAAGTCGGTTTAGCAGACCGAGCGTAAACATCAGTCCAGCCGAGGGTCCGCCGATGCCAGTGGGATCAATCTTGATATCTATTGGCAGCTTGGAAGGAGCCTGCAAGGGAGGCGCGGCGGTAAAGGCAATACCGATGATCGTGTGATGCGGTGACTGAGGGGAAAGGATCGTCGGCACGCTCAGCGTGGATTTCTTCCCGGACCGGCTGATCGTAAGGTGCAATGTCGCGCCAGGCTGCAACTTCACAATAGCCGCACGCAGCTCCTCGGCAGTCAGGGTGCGCTGGCCATTGACGGCGACGATGACATCACCGACCTTCAGCAACCCCTTGGCCTTGCTGTAGGACTCAATTGTTTGTATGGCCAATCCGCCCGAGCAGAGATCCTTATAGCCCAGATGACACAACGCCACCAGTTCTGCCGATTGCTCGCTGCTCAACATCAGCTGAGCGTTTACTGCTTGATCTTGTGAGGCATTGTATTGAGGCGGCAAGGGCAGGAGCGTAGCGTCCGGATCCAGCCGTGCAAAGATCTCCTCAAGCAGATTCGACTGAGGCTCGGAGACGAACGTCATCAGCAAATCGCCCCGGCCTGACTGCGGGGGGTGTCCCGCAACGTAGATCTTTGGCGACACCGACTCTGCAGTCGCGGGCAACAGAAGCTGATATTGGCTTGGAATTCGCCATAAGGCGATCACCGCAACGAGCAAAAGCAATGCGATGACGGTCGCGATGTTAAGAAGGCGCTCCGTCCTACGCGAAAAGGCGAAGCTCCAGCGCCGCCGTGACGTTTCATTGGTAACCATAGCGTGGCGGCGCCTGAAGCGGAACCGCTATTTGTGCTCCTTCTGTTCCCGGGACTTATGGTACTCAGCCGCCACCTGCTGCATGATATGCGGCGGTGCCTCCTCATACCCCAACAAATGCATGGTATACGTTGCGCGCCCTTGTGTCAGGGACCTTAGCGTTGTAGCGTACCTGAACATCTCTGCCATCGGTACATATGCCCTAATTTCGGTAATTTCCTCCGAAGTCGGGTCCATGCCAAGAATGCGCGCGCGATGCGAATTCAAGTCGCCGACGACATCTCCCATAAACTCGGCGGGTACGTGCACGACGACATCCATCACCGGCTCCAGAAGGCTCGGGCGTGCCTTCTCGACCGCAGTGCGAAACCCTATCCCTGCCGCGGTCTTGAACGCCATTTCAGATGAGTCGACGGTATGGAAGGATCCGTCGAACAGCGTCACCCGCACGTCTACGACGGGATTGCCGGTCAGGAGTCCTTCACGCAACGCCTCCTGAATACCCTTATCTACCGCTGGAATGAACTGGCGCGGGACCGCGCCGCCCACGATTTTATCGACAAATTCGTAACCGGAGCCACGCGGCAGAGGCTCCACCTCAAGGTGCACGTCCCCGAACTGGCCGTGGCCGCCCGATTGGCGCTTATGGCGCCCCTGAGCTTTCGCGGAGCCCGATACGGTCTCGCGATAGGGGATCTTAGGCTCACCCAGCATGACGTCGGTGCCGAATTTGCGATGCAAACGATCGACCGCAACCTGAAGGTGACTCTCGCCCATGCCGGACAAGATGCTCTGTGCCGTTTCAGCATCCCGATGCCAATGGAGCGTGGGATCTTCCTGAATGAGACGCGCGACTGCGCCGCCAAGTTTATCAAGATCGGCACGTGTCTTAGGCTCAATAGAGGCGGAATAAGAAGGCTCAGGGTAGAGGATGGGCGGCAGCTGGACCGGGTTGTCCTTCACGGTGAGCGTGTCTCCCGTATTCGTATCCTGCAGCTTGAGCGCTGCGCCAATGTCGCCCGCGTGCAGCTCGGGCACGGGATCATGCGCCTTGCCGCGCACGACGAGCAGGTGCGGGATACGCTCTTCGTGGCTCCGATTCGCGTTATACAAGTGCGCATCGGATTTCAAGTCACCGCTGTAGACGCGGAAATAACTCAGCTTGCCAAAGGGGTCGGCAACGGTCTTGAAGACCAGGGCAGCGACCGATCCATTAAGCGGCTTCCCATCGACGGTCGCGGGCTGAGATGCCTGGAGCGGGCTCGGAAGGTGGTCGACAACGAAATCAAGTAGAGGCCCGATGCCCACATCCAAGAGGGCGGAGCCGCATAAAAGCGGTATCAAGCTGCCTTCCTGCATCGCGACGCGCAGCCCGTCGTGCAATTCCTGGTCCGTTAGCGGCTCGCCCTCGAGATACTTGTCGGTAAGACTTGGGTTGCGCTCGGCCACGGCCTCACAAAGCTGGTCACGATGGAATGCAATCTCTTCAATGAGGTCGGCAGGCGCGGCAACCTGCACGGACTTCCCATCCTGCAGTACATACGCCTTATCCGTGAGAAGGTCGACCACGCCCTTGAAGTTTTGCTCCTGGCCGATCGGCATTTGGATCGCGACCGCTTGTACGTGCAGGCGTGACTTGACCTGCTCGACAACCCGGAAAAAATCGGCATTCTCTCGGTCTAGCTTATTCACCCAGACAACGGCCGGAATGTGGCGTTCTCGCACCAGCTTCCAGTCCTGCTCCGTGCCGACCTCCAGGCCGGACGCTCCGGAAACGACGAGCACGGCGCTATCAGCGACGACGAGGCCCTGGCACACTTCTCCGACAAAATCCGCATAACCAGGGGTATCGATGATATTAATCTTGGTGTCACGCCATTCACACGGCAGCAGTGCCGTTGAGAGGGAAATGTGGCGCTTGATCTCGTCTGGGTCGTAATCGCTAGTGGTGGTTCCTTCGTCAACCCGACCGAACCGCTGAATAGCACCTGTTTCGAAGAGCATGGCTTCAGCCAGACTTGTCTTTCCCGCTCCTGAGTGCGAGAGCAGAGCCACATTGCGAATCTGCTCAGACGGGTAGACTTTCACTGCTCACCTCCACCGCGAACTCAACTACATCGCCGCAGCGCCAGCAGGCTAAACCTACAGAGAGTGAGGGGGGCGTTAGCCCTGTCGGGTCGTGTCAAGCCGGGGTCCAGGCACGGCCTCTACCGCCCTTGTCCTGCCGATCCTCCTTCTGGTGAAACGGCGCAACTGACCTGATTCTGGTGCCCTGTCCAGGACATCCTACCACCTGGCCCGGGCTGAATTGGCTGTATTATACACTTACGCCGAGTTTAACCGAGAAGAGCTTTACCGACATCTCGGTCAAAGCTCTGCGGTCGATAGCATAACCAGACGCGTGAGTTCAGCTCCACCATTTCTCTTACCGCACTGTTGGAAGCTGCCGGACAGTCGCCACGGCGGGACAGTTTGCGGCCGAAGCAGGAAATGGCCGCTCGCAGTCGCGAGGATTTCGCGGAGTTTTTGCGGGCCACCACACTGGGCAATGCTTGGGCCGCAGGAGTCCCTGCTATCCTTAACCCAGTGCGGACACCCGCGGGACGGCAGATAGCGAGCTGATGTACGGCGCGCTACGGCCACAACTACTTGAGGAGCCCGGGAAAGCGGACAATGCAAAAGGCTGAACAGCGGCTCGACGTGATGTGCTACGGTCAGATTTGCATTGACCATATCTTCCACTCGGACCAGGCCATCCAACCGCGCCTTGGCCGTGAAATGTTCGCGAAAGCCTACACCACGGCGCTCGGCGGCGGCGCCGGAATCGTAGCCGTGACGCTTTCGCGGCTTGGACTTCGCAGTGGACTGGTGAGCCGGGTAGGCGCGGACGCGCCGGGCGTCGGCCTCCTGGCACAACTACGCACCGACGGGGTGGACGTCTCGCACGTTGAATTGCTGCGCGATCATGCAACCGATATCAGCGTGGCGTTCACCTGTGCCAAGGATCGTGGCTTCCTATCGCACATCGCCGCCAGCCGGGTGCTCGACCATCTTGAGATGGACTCATCCTGTCTTGCCGAATGCCGCCACGTTCATCTTTGCCTTAGCCCAACAGAGGATCCGGCGCACTGGAGTGGCCTTTTACGTCAAGCACACGAGGTTGGCGCCACGGTTTCGATAGACCTGGGCTGGCAGGAACGCTGGGATCCCGACCTCTGCACGATGCTTGGAGAGGCGGATATCATCTTTCCCAACGAGCCGGAGGCTCTCCGCCTCGCCAATACGCGGTCGCTCGACCGTGCGCTACGCCTCCTCGGCGCTCGAGGCACGCTCGTGGTGGTAAAACGCGGCAGCCGCGGCGTTGCCGCATACTGCGATGGCAAGCGCCGTGACCTGCCGGCGCTGCCGGTTCAGCAGGTGATTGATCCGACGGGCGCGGGCGACATGTTCGCAGCGGGTTTCCTTTGGTCCCATTTATCGGGTAATTCGCTGTGCGCGTCGCTAGCTGCCGGCAGTTACTGTGGGGCCCGCTGTGTCGAGCAGGCAGGTGGCTTGGCTCCTGCACCGCGACGCGGAGAGCTCGACACAGTTATGCGCGAGTTCTCGACGACCGCTAGTGCCTGAGGTAGGTCACACCTTCCCGGGCGCCCAACTCATGCTGCCGTTAGCCGGAAGCACCTCGATCCACGTTTGCCCAGGATTGAACTTGAAGGGCTTCTTGTGGTCGTCGAGCAGCTGCAGATGGCTGCTCCCGTGCGGCTTGTGCCAGGTTCCCTTGAACTCCTTACCGTCTCGGAAGTAGTAGGCGACGTTCTTACCAGTTGACTGCACGTATACGGCGCCGGGATTTGCTGGGCCGCCATAAGGGTCTGGTGCAATCGACGCGGTCAATATGACGACGTTACTCGGCGCCAACTGATGGCCCGACGATGCCTCCAGGTGGGGAGCGCCACCCATGAAACGCAGGTACCGGTCGGTTGCCCGGTCAAACTGATATTCCACTGCGTAATCCGGCGCGGAAAAGTTGAGGTCGAGCACTCCTCCGGTCGGCAAATGGGCCGGGTTGTTCGGATTCTTGTGAGGCAGAGAAGCAGGAAAGCTGCCCACGAGCTTCACGTGTTGCTGACTCAGATATTGGCGCACCTTGGGAGGATACGTGTATAAGTTGTGCGGAATGACGCGAAACGGGGATCGGGCAAAGAAAGGCACATTTGCAATGTAGTTCGCATCTTCGAAGGCCACTTCATTCAAGTCGG
>JAQBPC010000494.1 GCA_028287725.1 Chloroflexota bacterium
GCCCTTATGAGCGCCCGACAAGTCGTAGCCCTGGGAAGCGCCGCTGTTGGTGCGTTAGTGGCGCTCAACGGCGCACTTTCCACCACAACACACCAACCGAAATCCTTGATGCCGGGTGACGCCCGGCGTTTTACCTGGAAGCATGGATCGATACATTATACGGTACTTGGCAACGGCTCGCCGCTCCTTCTCATCCATGGTATCGGCGTAGCCGCTTCATCGTACGAGTATCGGTATGTTGTCGAGCCACTCGCACGATCCCACACCGTATACGCGCTCGACCTCCTTGGCTTTGGTCTCTCCGACCACCCCAAAGTACACTACACAGCGTCCCTCTATACCGAGCTTATTAGCGATTTCCTCCGCAATGTGGTTGGACAACCTTCCGAGGTCGTGGCAGCCGGACTGTCCGCGCTCCCTTGCGTTGAGGTGGGTGCGGACCGACCTGAGTTGATTCGCTCTCTGGTACTTAGCTCGCCAAGTCCGCCAGATGGGCGTCCCGAGCTCCCGGCAGTTATGCGTGACACCGCTGAAGCGATACTTTCCGTGCCGGTGCTCGGACAGAGCATCTTCAATGCGATGACCGCGCGGAATGCCATTCGTGCATATATGCGAGACCGCGCGTACAGCAACCCAGCGTTGGTAACGGAGTCGATGGTTGACGCTCACTACGCCATGGCACACCAACCGAATGCGCGGCTCGCAGCTCAAGCCTACCTCGCGGGGCGCCTCAGCACGGACGCTACTGAGGCACTTGCCCGGTTTCGACAGCCGCTACTGTTGATCGTTGGCGCGGATAGCATTCCCGCGCCGATGCAAAGCGTGGCAGATTATGTGCGACTCGCGCCACAAACGCAGGTTCGGGTACTGGAACGGTGCGGTATCCTGCCGCACGAAGAGCAGGCAGAGCATTTCTCGCGAAAAGTGATCGACTGGTTACAAACCTGAGCTAATTTCATCGACACGTGGGGCGGCGTCGCGCAACGACGCAAGCACCCGCTCGCGTGCTGTCTCGAATGCGGTGGTGGATAGCGCTGGACTGGTATCGTCAAGGGGCCCTTCCTGATCCAGCGTTATCCAGGACTTGCAGCCTCCGTATGCAGGCGTAAGGGGCAGTCGCAGCCCGGATTCAAGACGGAATACACGCAGCACCAGCACGTGCAGTGGTTTGCGAGGTCGCCACTGCAATCGTTCGATGGCATAGGCGGGAGAAAACACCGAAAACTCCGAGAGTGCCCGCACCTGTTCCTCATGCGTCACTTCGATCACATCGGACACTTCAGCCCAGGTGTCGATCTCTACCAGCCCAGGTGAAGGGGCCGCCGCCACGACGCGATCGAGCGTTCCGACAAACTCCTCGCGGAGTTGGTCTGGATTTTGATGCTCGTACGTTGGGAACAACAGGAAACGGCGGTGCTCCATGCGGAATTCGCGTGCGTCCTCACGGATGCCACCCTTACGTACCGTGACCAGACTCTGGCCATTGCGCAGGGCGTCAATCGCGACGGCCCACTCCTTCAGCGCATGGACGGACGTCAGAGGCTTGATATCAGTTGATTGCATGGCCCTGTTTCCTTGTTGGAACTATCCGAAGAATTCGCCTGCGGTGCCGTACTAAGACCTTTTGTTCGATGTTCTCGTCAATTTGCGTCTATTGTGTGTCGTCCGTGACGACCACAATAGAACAAGAATTGTTCAATCTAGCGCTGTGCTGGCGGAGTGGTAACGGCATGACCACTGAAGAAGTGTACCTGCATCCAGAGGACTATGACCTCGAGCTCGCGGACCGGGACGTACATGACCTACCATTCTGGATCAGTGTCATGCATGCGGAGAAGCCAAGGAGCGTGCTCGAAGTCGGTTGCGGCACGGGCCGGCTCACCGTGCCGCTTGCGCGCGACGGCGCCAATCAGCGGTACTTAGTATCCGGCATTGACCCTGAGCAACCAATGCTTGAGCGCGCAATGAGTCGTCGTAGTAGGCTACCTGCCGATGTACGAGATGCGCTCTCACTCTTCCAGGGTGACATCAGGACCGTCAGGCTCCAGACGACGTTCGATGTCGTGCTGATGCCATATGGCGCTGCTCACCACTTGCTGACGCTCGACGACCAGCTTACCGCGTGGCGAAATGCGCGACGGCATTTGCGCGAAGGTGGCTTGTTCGCATTGGACGTAGATGCTCCCAACATGGGTGTGCTGCATCGCCTCATGAAGGGCACACCACGGCACCGCGACCTCGATGCAGTGATTCCATCTGGCCGAAAACTTCAGCGAACCGTAGCGTCCCGTTACTCGCCGTCCACACAGCGCGCCGTGCACGACTATCGCTATCACGCGACTGACCCCGACGGGACGCAGCGCTGCTATACGTCAACATTTGAGATGCATGTCTATTTTCCGCGTGAACTGGAGCTGCTGTGTCTGGCGACTGGGTTGCGCTGCGAACGGCTCCTCGGCTCATATGAAGGTGCCGCGTTTGACGACAGATCCGCTCAAATGATACTGATGGCCCGTGCATGCTAGCCTGCTCCAGGACAGGGCTGTTTCAACCGCTGGTTAAGGGGACAACCTAATTTGGACGTAAGCGGGCTGAAGCCGCGACCCACCCTTCGGGCTGGTACGCCGTGACGAGGACTGTGAGAACCACCCGCACGCGGGTACTCGGGCCTGAAGGACCCTGGTTTCCAGGTCGCATTGGCAACCCACTTATTCTCGCGGAAAACATCGACGACACACGCATGAGCAGTCGTGCCGGTGGCGCCCTCCGCGCAGGTCTTAGTGGGCAAGAAGCTCCTAGGGTGCCTGTGCAATGCGCCCGGGCCGGGGAGAAACGCGTACTCGAGCACGCGCGCGAAATCTATAGCGAAATTGCATCGTACTCGGGCGGCCTCGATCACGCTCTGGTTTACCGCCGAATTAGCGAAGTCAATGGACTGCCTCTCAGCGACCAAGGGGTAGCTGTCGTATCCAGCCCCAATCGCGCTGCCGGCGCTGCGCAGTATCGCGACCATTGCAAGGAGCGCCAGTAAAATATCCAATGGGGGCTGCCCGCGCACCAACACGGTGGCGAGGTCGCAGTAGTAGGGAAGTTTTAAAGTTGGTATCGTATCGAGCGAACACGCGGATCCGAACTAGCATACTTCCCGGCCCTGGTACGAAATGACATACGCATCCTTGACTTCCCTGCTCATCACCCATATGCGTTCGTCGAGGAGACTTGCCTGCAGCAACTTCTCGCACATGTCGAGAAGCTGGGACCTGTGAAGTCCAAGGGTACCGTGCGTAGGCCGGTCTTTATTGACCGCTGCCACGCTTACGATCCTCCGAACGTAGGCCTAATAAAAACCCGCATATCGGGGCTCCGTGACTCTATAATAGATCGGGCCGTCCATACCAAGGCCCTGAGTACCATGGACATGGAATGAGTTCGAGTGATACCTAGGGCCAGAGCCAGCTCGGTTGCCGAGCCTGTTGCCAGTATAATTCCCCGCTGGACTTCTATATCCAGGACCGGATATCTCGCTCGGCCCATTGATTTACAAGTCCTCGCTTTTTCGTTCTCGCTGCTCGCCGCCGTTCTATACGCCGTGTTTTTTGGCTGGCTCAGCATTCAGCGCTATAACGCCTTTCTGATGCATGCGCTGGACATGGGAAACATGGACCAGGCGGTCTGGAATACGCTGCATGGGCACCCCTTCTATTTCACGAACATGCGTCTGCCGCTGCTCAAGGAAGCATGGGGCACCACGACGCGGCTAAGCTTCCACATTGAGCCCATCCTGTTGCCGCTGTCGCTCGCGTACCTCATCCACGCCGGACCACAGACGTTGATCGTCGTGCAGGCCGTGATCGTCGCGCTCGGCGCCCCGGCGGCATGCAGGCTGGCGCTCCGCGTGACCGGGAGCGCCGCATTGGCAATTGCCGCGACCCTCGCATACCTGTTGTCGCCGTCACTACAGGGCGCCACACTCTATGAGTTCCACCCGGTCACTCTTGCCGCACCGGCGCTCATGTGGGCGATTCTCTACCTTGAAGAGCGCAAGTACACACAATTCACGCTGTGCGCGCTGATCGCTATCTCCTGCAAAGAGGAAATCGGGCTAATTGTCGCGGCTCTCAGCCTCTGGCACTGGTGGCGGGGCGGCTCTCGCCGGCTCGCGCTGGTCACTGCCGGGATTTCCATTGCCTGGTCGATCGTGGCAATTGGAGTTATCGTGCCACACTTCGCCAGCGGACCGAGCGCGTATTGGCAGCGCTACATTGACGCAACTGTCAACGGCGGGAAATCCAGCGCGGGGGCAACAGCACTGCTCAGTCTGTGGCTTCACCACCCCGAGGATCCATTCCTAGCCATAATGCAAGAACCCAAGTTAGCGATGCTTCACCGATATATGGTGTCGAATGGATATTTGGACGTTTTCGCGCTGCCGTTGCTGCTCGTCGCTATTCCCTCGATGGCCATCATCTTGCTCTCTACCGACCAGCATATGTATGGCGGTCTCGGGCAGTATTCGGCAGAGCTTGTGCCAATCGGGGTAGCGGCAAGCATTTATGGCGCCGGTTGGCTCGCGCGCTACTTATCCCGCAGAGGGATCCGGATTGGCCTGGTTACCGCGGCACTCGCCATCTGGCTGGCTGTGGCTGCGCTCGTAAACCAACGGGTGAACGGCTTTACACCGCTGTCGGCATCGTACAGTGCGCCGGCGCAGAGTGCGCATGCGATCCTCGGTGAACGCTTGCTGCAGCTTATACCTGACGGTGCCGCGGTTAGCTCAATGGATCAGCTCAATCCTCATCTTGGCGACCGGCCAAAGAGTTATCTGTTCCCGGACGTCGGGGATGCAGACTACGTGGCGCTGGACTTTACGTCTAACGTGAACCCTGGCACGCCGACGGAACAATATACCGCGACCATGCGCTTATTGCAGTCCAAACATTGGGAGATATTAGCTGGTCAAGACGGCTATCTTATTCTGCACCGCGTGACAAAGCCACTCTCTGCCGTTCCGCATATGCCGCCTGAGTTCTTCACATTCGCTGTGAGCCCCGATGTTCCCGGTCGTGCGCCCATTGCGACGTTTGGCCCGGACCTCGAGCTCGTCGACGTACGCGTGCAGCGGCGCGAGCAGGTCAATCTTCGAGTACCTGACGTTCTGCTTCTGACAAGCTGGAGAGTTCGCCGGCCATTACCTGGATCGACCCAACTCTTCGAAATTGCCACAAACACACGCAACCAGATTGTCAATCAGTATGGTGATAGGCTCACCACAGCCTGGTTGCCGCTCAGTACATGGAAGCCAGGGCAGATTATTCAGGTGCGATCGACGCAAATTAGCATTGTAGTCCTCGATTCGGGGGACGTAGACGTTCGCCTGGAAGTTGGTTCTGTTGCCAAAAGTGGACAAGTCTCGGATTTTACGCCACGATTAGTACTGGCGTCTGGCAAGTCGGATTACTCTATCGTGGATACCACCTTACAGGTGGCACGTATCCACGTGTCTTTTTAGTTTAAGCACCCAATGTTGATTCGAGATCGGGAGGTAACGGCGCGATGAGTGACGACGGCGGTGTGACGCCGCTACCTTCTTCATCGTTGCCCGTCCCACTGAAGCGACTCTTGGCTAAGGTACTTTCGCTGAAATTCGGCGGGCCGGAACTTGGTGCCCGATTCGCCCTGTTAATCTTCGGCCTGACCGCAATTACGGCGGCCCGCACCGTCACCTTCATTTATTCGGTTCCGGATCGCAGTCTTCCGCAAATTGCGCCGCTGCTCTGGGTTTTCCATCTGGCAGACATGATCTTCTTGCCCGGTGCGAATCGGCTGCCCACACTCAGCGCGGTCCAGCTGGTGCAATTCATCGCAATACTCGCCGCCCTGTTCTTCTTTTTCCTGGCGGCCCGTTCAACCGTCCCTGCGATCTTGAAACGATGGCATCGGCCGCTTGCGCGGTTCGCCGTGGTGCTCGCGGGTCTGCTGTGCGTGCTCAATCTCCAGGGCATCCTACCGTATCCAATCGCCATTGGCAGTCAGCACTATGGGAATGACGCAATCACGGTAACAAGCTGCGCGACCGATGCATTTCTGAGAAATGAGAATCCGTACTCTCAGTTCAATGTCATCACCTGTCTGCACGACAATGGGCAGCAGGGATCGAAGACAACGCCGCTGCAGGCAGGAGCATTCAAGCACATCTCGACGTATCCGACAAAAGTGCAACTCCAACAGCTCTACCTCCAGGCGTGGCAGAACCATTGGAAGCATCCCGCGGAGTTCGAATCGAATTACAGCTATCCTGCCGTCTCGTTCCTCGTGCCTGCGATTTTTGTGGCGCTGCACGTGCATGATTTGAGCCTCGTTTACTTGTTGTTCTACCTCGCACTCGCCGGGATCGTGGTCTGGCGGGCGCCGACTCGCATCGCGCGCCGTATGGCAGCTATCGCAATCTCCGCGAATGCCGCCTTATGGCCAACCATGGTTTCGGGAGCTACAGACGCGCTCTACTCGCTCCTGGTGCTGGTCGCCTGGGTCACGCGGGAAAAGCGCTGGACCTCTGCGCTCGTCATGGGCCTGGCCGTTGCCTCTCGCCAGCAGGCCTGGTTCTTCCTCTTGTTCTATGTCGTGCTTATCTGGCGAACTGAAGGCCGCCGCGAGATGTGGTTGCGAATTGGTATCATCACAGGCGTCTTCGCGGTGACGAACCTGCCATTTTTCCTGGAAGCGCCGGGACCATGGCTTGCCGGCGTTCTCGGGCCGATACGCGATCCAATGTTCCCGCGTGGCACCGGCTTAATTGCGCTGAGCACAGGCGGCCTGGGATCCCTGCCCGTTGGCCCCAGATGGCTCTATAGTGTGCTTGAGTTTGGCGCGCTTGCCGCCGCGGTGGCCTACTACTGGCGTATCTGCAAGAAGCATCCGGGAACCGGCTTAGTCCTTGCTCCGGTCGCCCTACTCCTGGCCTATCGTAGCCTTTACAGTTACTTCCTCCCTATCTCATTGCTCGCACTCTACCCAGCGCTGGTCGACTACATCCGGCCAGAGGAAGCTGACCCAGTCTCTGACAGAAGCGCGCAGACGTCCCCATCCGAAGCGGCCGCCTAGCCGGAGCCGACAATTCGGCGATAGAGCGCTAAGATCCCGGCGCGCCGAATGCCGCATTTCCGCGGGTTGCTTAACTCAGGCTCCATTGAGCCACATTCCAGGTGACGCCCGGCAGAAACGGATTCGCGCGATACCCGTGCAGGTTGCTCACAGCAAGGGTTAAGTGTGAGGTCCAGTAGAGGAACACATCCGGCTGATCGTGGACCAGCAGCCGCTGCACCTGACGATAGAGGCTGACTCGCTTCGCCTCATCCGGGGTATTGATGGCAAGATTTGTCAATTGGTCTACTTTAGGATTGCTGTAACCATCGAAGTTTCCGCCGCCGAGGTGACCTGGACGAACAATCATAGGTGCCGTCCAGTAGTAGCTGTCGTCGGGCTCGGCGGATGTAGCCCAGGTGTACAACACGGCATTCAGGTTGGAATCGAATAGTCGATTTGAATTGAATAGCGGACCGTGGAGTCCAAAGAGCTTGTGCTGGTTTAGCGTGCGCACGACGGTGGGAATCCCAGCGGCAGACCAGCTCGCGGCGACAAGACCCGCCACCGCACGGCAATCGGCGCAAGCGACGTCCGTCCAGAGCGTTATTGAGAGTGTGCGGCCAAACTTGCGCCAGGTGCCATGCTCGCGCTTAAAACCTCGCGACAGCAACAGGCCTGGAATACGACGCGGATCATAAGGAAATGAGCCGGCCACAGCCGGTTCATAGTACTGCGATGTTGGAGGCTGGTCCGCGTCAGCCGGTGTCGCCAATCCATTAAATAGCGTGCTGACGATGCGTTGACGTGGGGTAGCATATGTTAACGCCTGCCTCACAATGTGGTCACGCAGAAATCCGCTCTCGATAAGGTCAATATGCGTCCAGCCGGAACCCGGAGAGGCAAAGGCGCTGAAGCGCCCTATTTGCAACGAGGTAAGCACCTGCTGTGGTGTTATACCGACGGACGGACCGAGCATCTGGACGGCGCCACTCTTCAGCGCGGCAAGAGCAGCGGCTTGAGTGGGCTCGAGCTTGAATATTAGTTTCTGCAGGCGAGGCGTACTTCGATAATAGCTGGGGTTTGCCGTAAGCGTCAGGTGATCGCCGGCCATGAAATCGGACACCACGTATGGACCACTCCCGATCGGGCGGCGGTTGAACGTTTCGTACTGTGCCAGGGCGGCGACAGGGATCGGACCAAGCACATGAGACGGCACGATTGGTGTGGTGGCAAAGGCACGGAGAAACGGTGCGTATGGGCCCCTGAGGGTTGCCGTGACGGTTAATGGACCGTCGGCGCTTAAAGTCGCAATGTTGCCGAAGCCGTATCGATTGGACGCCGGAAAGTGACGATCGCGCATGAGCTTGGCCGTAAACAGTACGTCAGCCGACGTTACAGGCAAGCCATCCTGCCAGCGAGCACGCGGGTCGAGGGAAAACTGATAGGTAAGTCCATTTGGGCTCACGGTGTAGCGCGTGGCCAGCTGCGGCTGCAGCGCGTCGTGCGTGTCTGGACTCAACAGGCTCTCAAATACGGCATCCGTGATATCTCGGGTTGTCTGCTGTGTATTGATGAGCGGATCGAGCGACGTAGGCAGCTGCAAGACGCCAATCGTCAAGGTTGATGTGTCCCGTTGTGCGGTGAATGCGTCCGCGGGCACAGCGCATAACGAGGTGACAAGGGATGCCCAAAGCACTGAGGCTACGACTTGTTTGGCCGTCTTGCGGAGCCGCACGCTATACGCCTTGATTGAGCGTGACAAGCGGATGTATGGTTTCCGTACGCGTTTCAGCCACAACGGCGCCTCTCTTGATCACATAGCGCCTGGGCGGCACGTCCGCGATGATAGTGGCAGGTTCAGTGCTGTCCAGAACAACGAGATCGGCGACTGCGCCGGCTGACAAGCCGTAGCGCTGCACGCCAAGCGACATAGCCGGGACGGTAGTGATAGCGTCGATTGCTGCCACCTGTTCCCGTGGGCTCCCCAGGTGCGCGGCGTGCGCAAATAGGTTGGCCACCAGTAACTGGTCGCCTCGCCCAAACGGGTTGAACGGATCCTGCACGTTGTCCGTGCCACAGCACACCGGTACACCGGCATCGAGCAGGGCACGAACGCGGGTAAGGCCGCGGCGAACCAGTCCACAGTCGGCGCGACCCTGCAAATACATGTTGGCCGAAGGGAGCGTGACCACACTTATGCCAGCGTCAAGTACGGCGTCTATAGCGCGCTTTGCACTATCTTCGTCTACCGCGGAAAGCGAGCAACAATGTCCAGCGACAACCCTGCCCTGGTAGCCGAGAGCCTTTGTGCGCTCGGCAAGATAGGGAAGCGAAAAATCCGCTGGATTATCGGACTCGTCGATATGCAAGTCGACGGGAACGCCAAAAAGTTCGGCGAGCTCAAAGACGGTATCAATTTGAGTCTCAAAATCGCCGTCGATGATTGGGCAGCCACCAACGGCATCGACGCCCATGGAAAGCGCTTCCCTGACCAATGCCAGGTTCGCGGCTCCCGCGTGACCTGACAACGGCGTTGTTAAGACCACAAGCTGCATATCGAGAAGGGGGCGAAGCTCCTCGCGCAGCTCGAGCAGGGCTTCAACGGCCACGAGGTTGAGTGCCGGCTTAACATCGACATGTGTTCTGAGAGTCGTGGTACCCGCGGCGACAAAGCGTAGTGCCATCGCTCTCGCGCGCTCGCGCACCGACGCGACTGTGAAATCGCGCTGCACTTGACCCATAACGGCCATCGCCTCGAGCAGCGTTCCCGAGTTGTTTCGCGACTGCGCAACGGTCATGGCTTTGTCGAGGTGGGTGTGCGCCTCGACGAATCCGGGCAACACAACCCTGCCTCCGAGGACCAGCTCACGTGTTCCGACACCGCTGATACTGCCGATTGCGACGATCGTATCACCGGCAATCGCTATGTCCACGCTTTGCCCGTTCAGGAGCCGGGCATCTCGCAGAACAAGATCGAAGCATGGCCGCTGCTCTACGTCACCGGGTGCGTACTTCTCCATGCTCCATCCTTAGTGCCGCGAAGACCCATTTGCCGGGACATGGTAGCACAGCCAA
>JAQBPC010000498.1 GCA_028287725.1 Chloroflexota bacterium
AGCCGAGTCGAGCTGGTCCGAAATCCAGCCCTCTAGGGCTCGGCGACGCCGATGGCGTATCGATACTTGGAATGCCCGATTCCGGTGGCCGTAGCGGGCTCTGCTGAAGAGCGTCATCAATGTCACGCGAGGGCAGTTGAGCGTCACTCGAACCTGCACTTGCAGGAGTACTGTCATGGATTGGGACAAACCGAATCCTGTCGCCTGGCCTGTATGGAAGGGTTTCCGGACGTGCCGGATCAAACGTAAACGATTGGATCCGGCCGATCAGCCGCCAGCCTCCTGGACTAGCGAGCGGGTAAAAGCCGGTCTGGTGGCCTGCTATAGCAACGGCGCCGGCGGGTACACGCGACCGCGGCGCGGCAAGGCGTGGTATCGATAATTCGGGTGGCAAGCCAGAAAGGTATGGAAATCCCGGCGAGAACCCAAGAAACTCGACCGTGTACAACGCAGAGGCATGACGACGAACGACCTCATCAGGCGGTAACCCGGTGTGTAACGCCACGTCCTCAAGATCAGGGCCCAGCTCACCCCCATAAAGCACTGGCAGCTCGATTATCGATCCTTCGCTCTCAATATCGGCGACCGCCATACTGTTAAGCTGCTGAATTTGAGGCTCGATTTCTGAGAGATCGGTCGCCTCAGGATCAAATCGAATAAGTACCGTTCTGTAAGCCGGTACCGCGTCGTAAACTCCCGTCCAGCCGGCCGCCAGGACAGCGCGCGCCAGTGTGCGCGCGCGCGCCGTTGTGGCCGGTGAGGTTTCTCCGAGCTCAAGTAAACATGCCGCCTCACCGACCGGCAGTACACTGAGCGTAGGGTCGAGACTCACGTGCTAGACGGCGCAGCCAGGGTAATACCAGCCGCTTCCAACGCCACGTGAACGGCTTGGACGCGGGTCGTGGCATCAAGAGCGTCGCCGTGGAGACAAATTGTATCGCCGGTCATTGTCACTTCAGTACCGTCAATTGCTGTCGCGCGCTGCTCCAGTACCATACGGACCGCTCGCCGAGCTACGGCAGCTGGGTCCGCGAGCACTGCCCCAGGTATGCCGCGTGAGACAAGCGTTCCGTTTGCATTGATTGCTCGGTCCGCGAAGACTTCGGCAATCGCACATAAGCCCTCGCTGACCGCAACCTGGAATAAGGTTGAGCCGGGAGGGGCATAAAGCATCAGCTTGGGATCGTAGCTACGAACGGCTCCTACGATAGCCAAAGCCGCGATACTGTTTGTTGCGGCGTGGTTGTAGAGGGCGCCGTGAGGCTTCACATGTCGTAGCGGCACACCGGCGGCGCGGCAAAACGCGGCGACTGTTCCAATTTGGTACAAGACGTCGCAATAGATTTCATCAGGCGAGGCATCGAGAAAACGGCGGCCAAATCCGGCGCGGTCTGGGTACGATGGATGGGCTCCGATAGAAATGCCCAATGCCGCGGCGCGCTGCACAGTTTGATGGATAATTCCGGGGCTGCCAGCATGGAACCCGCAAGCGACGTTCACTGACGTAACAAACGGTAGCAACTGAGCGTCTGAGTCGGTTCCGCTATTGAACGATCCTTCGCCAACGTCCGCATTCAAGTCGATGCTTGGCATCCTCAGTATCCTTGCCTTTCCAATTCCCAGGTTGCTACGCCATATGGTAGCAAACCGAGGACCTCCTTCCACTGGTACATTGCAACGGAGTTTGTATAGCCCCGGGCCATGGCGATCTCTAACGATTTCCGCAGTTTGACTGACGAAGCCGCCAGGCGTTCGTTTGTCCATGAGACGGTTGAGTGCTAGGATCGGCTAATGGGCAAAACAGGTGAGTCCGCGGCGGAGGTCGCGCATCTAGCCTAAGAGCGAGGGACACGGGCATGAGTACACCCGAAGAAGAAGCCCTGGTAGGCCCGATTGTCGACACGGTCACGAGCCTGCTGGAGGGCGTTCTACACGACGATGCCGAAGCTGTTGCGCAGCAGTTCGCACCCGATAGCCTGAAACGGGTCGGTCTCTCGCTTTTCGGCCTTGATGCCATTGGAATTCCGATGGGTCTAGCTGCCAAACCTCATCAGCTAGGCCTTGCAGCCGTCGAAGTTGGCGATGGTGTGGCCGTCGTGGAACTGCGCGGCCGGGACGCTGATGAACAAGACGTGTCAGTGTGCTCGGTGATTCTGGGCAACAACGGCACGGATTGGCGTATCGAGGATTTATGGCCGGTACCGGCGGATTGCGATTTCACGGTCGAATCGGTTCTGGAGCCTACGGTGCTCTTTTACAATGGGCAGCTTCAACTGGAGCTGATGAACCCGGAGCGCCTCGGTGCGGTGGAAACCCAGTTGGTTGCAGGCCTCCAAGCTAACGGTCTTGGCCTGCACTTGCTGGAGCAGGGTGTTAGGATATGGCGCATTTTTAGCGAGGATATGGAGGAGCCGGTTGATGCGGCAGCCTGGGCTGCCGGGGTACATCTGGCCGTGCTCGCGCTGGACGATGCCGGTCCCGATCCCAATACCCTTGCCGAGCACTATGGCGTGCCTGTAGATACGGTCGTGTCCAGCTTTATGGAAATTGCCGGCCGGCTTGGCTTTGAAATGCAAGATGATGCACAACCGGCCGAGGCCCCGCGGCCTTCTGGCCTTGTCGATCTCAGCGGTAAGCCAATCCCGCCGTCAGGGGGCACGGACCAGGGTGGATCGGGCGGGATTGTCTTGCCACGTGGATAATCGCCTTCGAGTCCGGATTCGTAGGCTAGACATTGACCTGCCCCTGCCGGAATATGCGTCATCAGGTTCGGTAGGCTTCGACCTCTACTGCCGGCATGACATGGATGTCAATCCAGGCGACGTAGCGCTTTTGCCGACTGGGATTGCCGTGGCAACGCCGCCCGGCTACATGCTGCTCGTCACGTCGCGCAGCTCTACGCCGCGGAGGAAAGGACTTTCGGTACCACACGGTGTCGGGGTGATCGACCAGGATTACAGTGGAGATGGCGACGAGATCCTCTGCCAGTTTTATAACTTCACAGACCATGTCGTCCAGGTTAGGCGCGGTGAGCGGATAGCTCAGGGCATATTCGTCCGCGTTGATCGCGCTGAGTGGGACGAGGTAGACAATTTGAGCGCGCCGACGCGTGGCGGATTTGGCAGCACGGGTCTATAGTGTGCCGCGCTACACCATGATCAATTGGCGATCGCAAGCCGATTTGGCCGCCACGTGGCTGCGGGGTAGGCATAGTACACCGTTGACATGCTGCCCTAACTGAAACCCTCAGATTTCGACCGCCGCTCCCGCCAGGTCTGACTCCTCAGCTCGCGCCGTCGGTCGATTGCACATT
>JAQBPC010000538.1 GCA_028287725.1 Chloroflexota bacterium
CTTGCCGCCGTTGCCCGCGCGGCGCTACTCCTGTACATCCGCGAGTCACGGTATTCCTCAGAGCCGGCAGGGAAGCGAGATCATATTGTGGTGGCCATGGCTCAGGCGATCATCCGCCGGCGCGCGACCGAGCGGTTCACGGTCAAGGAATTGGCTGTTGAGGTCGGTGTATCTCCGGAGCATCTGGTGCGCCTCTTCCGTGAGCACCAGGGCACGACTCCTGGCGCGGTGCTGCGCAAGGAGCGCTTGGCGCGTGCGCTGCAGTTATTGACGCGCACCGGATTGAGCATTACGGAGGTTGCCCATGTGACCGGCTATGCCAGCTCGCAACACTTCGCCCGCAGTCTCCGGCAGGCCACGGGCCGGTCCGCGACCGAGCTGCGGCGAGGAAGCTGGTCAGGCGCGGACTAGCAGTGGAACCGGTTATCTCCCAAGGCCCCTCACTAAACAATCTTTAACTGTGGGCCATCAGCAAATGGTTGCTGGAAACTAAACTTTCACTAAAATATTGACGGCCCAGGGAGGCCGTTGTATGCTTGGTCCCGTCACCAGCCGTCAACGGTACGGAGCCCGTGTGGACCGACCCGTTGGCGGCGCTCTTCGCCTGTCGGCGCCGCATGGTCGAGAGTCGCAGATGGCGGGCCGCGGCGGGTGAAGGCCGCGCTGCCGCGGGCGCGACAAAGTCAGCTTGGACTGAGACATCCGTACAAAGACGTAGAGGAACAGCCGAATGAGTAGCTTCAATGGGCTTGGCCCGGGACTCGGCTCGCTATCCCGGCTCTCCAACGCCCAGACCCGCTCGATTAGCGCGGAGAACATGGGCGGCGAGAAGGGCCGCGGTGGCATGGCCACGGAAGGCACCGGCGCGCAAGCCGCTCGCGACCTCGGTCGCGGCTGGAAGATCTCGCCATCCATCGTGATCCAGCCCGGCGCTACGGCGACCCTCGCCGACATTTCGGGCGCCGGCGCGATTCAACACCTCTGGCTGACGACGCACCCGAGGCACTGGCGCACCCTCCTGCTGCGCTGTTATTGGGATGGCGACGAGCAACCAGCCGTCGAGGCGCCACTGGGCGATTATTTCTGTAACGGCTGGGGCGAGTACAGTCACGTCGCTTCATTCCCGGTGGCAGTCAACCCGCACGGCGGCTTCAACAGCTACTGGGAGATGCCGTTTCGCCGCGCGGCGCGCATCACCATCGAGAATCTATCGACGGAGGAGAGCGTCCTCTACTACCAGGTCGATTACACTCTCACGGAGGTACCTGACGACGTTGCCTATTTCCACGCACAGTGGCGGCGCAGCAACCCCGTACCCTACCAGGGCGTGCACACGCTGCTCGACGGCATCGTCGGGAGCGGTCACTACGTCGGCACCTATCTTGCCTGGGGCGTGAACAACTCTGGCTGGTGGGGCGAAGGCGAGATCAAATTCTATCTTGATGGCGACGAGGAGTTCCCCACGATCTGCGGCACGGGGACCGAGGACTACTTCGGCGGCGCCTGGAATTTCGACGTGCCCGGGCAGGGCTACACCGCCTACACGACACCATACCTGGGTCTCAACCAGGTGTCGCGTCCGGACGGGCTCTACCGGAGCCAGCAACGGTTCGGTATGTACCGGTGGCATATTATGGATCCCATCCGCTTCGCGCAGGACTTGAAGGTGACGATCCAGGCTCTGGGCTGGCGCTCCGGCCGCCGCTATCTGCCGCTGCAGGATGACATCGCCTCCACGGCATTCTGGTATCAGAAGGAGACTTCAACGCGCAGGCCTCCTGCACCCCACGTCGACCTGCTCGAGGTGATCTGATGCGGGCGGGGCATGGCCTGCACCGCCGCTGCGTACGGTAGTGCTGGGAGAATAACGAGCCATGGCGAAGGTGGGCAGAAGCACACTTTTAAGCCGAGGGGTTCTACTTCCTGGCCGGCGGCGCCGGCGTCCATCACATCGCACACCCCGGCGGCGCCTCCGTCGCACTCCTCACTCAGCGCGACGGAGCCTATTGGCTCGCCATTCTACGCGGCGAATTTGTACAGTACGAAGCAGAGCGAAACCAGGAGCTGATGCGGCAGACGACGCTCGAGTGGCCGCATGCTTTACCTGCTGCGCCGGTGAATATCCGGCAATATATGCCGGCAACTATATCCATGTCGTCTTCGGCGATAGGGTGAATGAGCTGCAGGCGGTGGCGGGGCTACATGGCCTTGAAGCGCGCGTGTACGGTAAGGTCTAGCTGAGCTCTCGGTGCGTGACCCTGTGTGCCCAGTCTGAAAGGAAGGCGGCAAGCGATGAATGATGGAGCCCTGGTGCTTGGTATCGATGCGGGGACCAGCAGTCTGCGCGCCGGTCTCTTCGATCTGCATGGCCGCCCGCTGGGATTCTGCGACCAGGTCTACGCTACCACGTATCCACAACCCGGCTGGGCCGAGCAGCACCCGGAGGACTGGTGGACTGCACTGGCGAATGCGGTACGTGGCTGCATTGCGAACAGTGGCGTCGACGCCCAGCGCATCGTCGGCCTCGCCATCGACGCCCCATGCGACATCCTGCTGATAGACGCCTCCGGCAAGCCGCTCACCGAGAGCCTGATGTGGATGGATCTGCGCGGCGCCGGACAGGCGCGGCGCATCACCGAGACCCGCGATCCGGTGCTGCGCTATTGCGGGGGTGACGTGCCGGCCGAATGGCCCTTACCGAAAGCGCTCTGGCTGAAGGAGCATGAACCCGCGCTGTGGGAGCACGCGTATTTGGCCGAGCAGATGGGCTGGCTTACCTGGCGACTAACCGGCGAGTGGGCTGTGCCACTTAATAGCGCCGCCGCCAAGTGGCAGTACCGTGCAACCTCGGACGGTGAGACACCGGCTGGCTGGCCGGAGCGGCTGCTGCGCACCGTGGGGCTGGAGGATCTTGCCGCGAAGGTCCGTGGGCCGGTCATCCCAATGGGCGGGAAAGCCGGTGAGCTTTCCGTGTCGGCGGCCCAAACGCTGGGACTGCAGCCCGGTATTTCGGTCTCGATGAGTGGCATTGACGCACACGCGGGAATGTTGGGCATGAACGTGCTGGCGCCCGGCACGCTCGCCCTGATCACCGGCACCTCAACCTGCCAGCTCGCGCAGGCGGCCGGCCCGGCTTTCGACGGCGGCCTGTGGGGGCCGTTCGAGGATGCCGTTATCGCCGGAGAATGGACCCTGGAGGCCGGGCAGGCCAGCACCGGTGGCACCGTACGCTGGTTGCTCGACATCGTCGGCGCCGGCTGGGAGACGACCGACCGCTACGCCGCTGCCGATGCCGCCGCCGCTGCAGTGCCGCCGGGCGCGGGGGGTCTCACACTGCTGGACTTCTGGCAGGGAAGCCGGACCCCGAAGAAGGACCCTGCCGCGCGTGGGACCATTTGGGGCCTTACGCCCGCGCATGGTCCTGGCCATCTGCTACGCGCGGTCTATGAGGGCACGGCGTACGGCAACCGCAATATACTCGACATGTTGCGCGGCATGGGCGTGCCGACACAGCGTATCGTCGCCTGCGGGGGTGGTACGCAAAGCGCGCTCTGGCTGCAGATACTGGCCGACGTCGCCGGGGTGCCGCTTACCCTGACCGAGGTGCCCGACGCCGTCGCCCTCGGCAGCGCGATGTGCGCGGCGGTGGGGGCCGGCGTGTACCCTGATCTGCGTGCAGCCGGCGCCGCCATGGTCCGTCCCGCCCGCACTGTCGAACCCGATTCGTCGGCTAGCGCCATCTATGACGAAGGCTACGCTCGCTACAAGGAGACATACGCCGCGCTCGCGCCGCTCTTCCAGCGCGCCGCTCACCAATAGGAGGGAACCGTGCTTCAGGAATTCTCGTTACAGGGCAAAGTCGCCGTCGTCACGGGTGGCGCACGCGGGCTGGGACTGGAGATGATGGGAGCGCTCGCCGAGGCCGGCGCGGCGGTCGTCGCGGTGGATCTGCTCGCCGATCAGGCTCGCGCCTCGGCGGAAGAGGTCGGTAAGCGCCATGGTGTGCGTGCCGGCGCGTGGCCGGTCGACACGACCGACGAGACGCAGGTCGCGGCGACCTTCGCGGCGATCGAGCGGGAGTTCGGGCCCATCGACATCCTCGTCGCGGCGGCGGGCATCGTCGAAAATGTGGCGGCGGAAGACACCTCCGCCGCATCCTGGCGCAAGATCATGGACGTCAACGTCAACGGCGTCTTTTTCTGCGCCCAGGCGGCCGGCCGATCCATGATTGGGCGCGGATCGGGAAGCATCATCCTGATCGCGTCGATGTCCGGCATGATCGTCAATCGTCCGCAGAAGCAGGCAGCCTATAACACCTCCAAGGCCGCGGTGATCATGATGGCGAAGAGCCTGGCCGCCGAGTGGGCGCCGCGCGGTGTCCGCGTGAACGCGCTGGCCCCTGGTTACATGCGCACCGCCCTCACCGATCAGGTGCTGGCCGGGCAGCCGGGGTTGCGCGAGGCCTGGGAGGAGCTCACCCCGATGGGGCGCATGGGCACGCCGCCCGAATTGCGCGGCTCGGTCGTCTACCTGGCGTCAGACGCCTCGTCATACGTTACCGGCCATGCGCTCGTCGTGGATGGCGGCTATACGGTGTGGTGAGGCAGGCGTCGCCGGCATTCGGCGTCGCCCAAGCGGCATAGCGACCGCTGGTTGCGGATTTCTCTGACAACGCCAGTCGCCGGCAGGCCGGCATGCGCGATGGCATCCAGCTCAACAGGACGCCTTCCTCACTGCGTGCCGAGGTTACGCAGAGCCTTCGTGCTGCAGCCTGCTTGGATGGGGCCCCATCTGGCTCACATA